>NZ_JBNBPO030000025.1:0-71750 GCF_051280635.3 Nocardioides proteolyticus
CGAGGCCGAACGCGCAGCACTGTTCCCCGAGTGGCTCCACACCTACAATCACCACCGCGGTCACACCGCACTGGGCGGCAACTCACCAGCCGACCTCGTGCCCAACCTGCGTGGACAGAACAGCTAGCCGAGGTCGGTCGCGAAGAGGTCGTCCTCGGTCTCGCGCCGCACCAGCACCCGGGCCTCGCCGTCCCTGACCGCGATGACCGGCGGGCGCAGGGCGTGGTTGTAGTTGGACGCCATCGACCGGCAGTAGGCCCCGGTGCCCGGGACGGCCAGCAGGTCGCCCGGAGCCACGTCGCCGGGCAGGAACTCGTCGCGCACGACGATGTCGCCCGCCTCGCAGTGCTTGCCGACCACCCGGGCCAGCACGGGCTCGGCGTCGGTCCGGCGGTTGGCCAGGGTGCAGGAGTAGTCGGCGTCGTACAGGGCGGTCCGGATGTTGTCGCTCATGCCGCCGTCGACGCTGACGTAGGTGCGCACCGCCCCGGCGTCGAGGGCGACCGGCTTCACCGTCCCGACGGTGTAGACCGTGCACATGGAGGGGCCGACGATCGCCCGGCCCGGCTCGATGGACAGCCGGGGCTCCTCGACGCCGAGGGCGCGGCACTCGTGCTCGACGATCTTGGCCATCTCCGTGGCCAGCTGCGCGGGGTCGCTCGGGTCGTCCTGGGTCGTGTAGGCGATGCCGAAGCCGCCGCCGAGGTCCATCTCCGGCATCGTCACCCCGAGCTCCTCGGAGACCCGGGCATGCAGTGCCAGCACCCTGCGGGCGGCGACCTCGAAGCCGGAGCTGTCGAAGATCTGGCTGCCGATGTGGGAGTGGAGGCCGAGCAGCTCCAGACCCGGTGTGCCCTCGATCCGTCGTACCGCCTCGTACGCGTCGCCGGAGGTGATCGAGAAGCCGAACTTCTGGTCCTCGTGGGCCGTGGCGATGTACTCGTGGGTGTGCGCCTCCACCCCGGCCGTGACGCGCACCATCGCCCGGGCGGTGGTCCCGGTGTCCCGAACCACGGCCGCGAGCCGCTCGATCTCCTGGAACGAGTCGACGATGATCCGGCCGACACCCGCGGTCACGGCGCGCCTCAGCTCGGCGACGGACTTGTTGTTGCCGTGGTAGCCGATCCGCGCGGTGTCGAAGCCGGCCCGCAGCGCGACGCTCAGCTCGCCGGGCGAGCAGACGTCGAGGTGGAGCCCCTCCTCCTGGATCCACCGGGCGACCGCGGTGCAGAGGAACGCCTTGCCCGCGTAGTAGACGTCGAAGTCGCGAAAGGCGTCCCGGAAGGCCCGTGCGCGGGCGCGGAAGTCGTCCTCGTCGAGCACGTAGGCAGGGGTGTTGTGCTCGGCGACGAGGTCGGCGACGGCCAGCCCGCCGACGACGAGGTCACCGGCCGCGTCCTTGCGGGCGGTGCCCGACCACAGCAGCGGCACGAGCTCGTTGACGTCGCGGGGTGGCTGCAGCCAGGCAGGCCCGCGGAGGGCGCCGGGCGCGTGCGCCCAGCCGGCTTCGTGGGTCATCGTCCCTCGCTCACATCCGCTCGGGCGCGGAGACGCCGAGCAGCCCGAGGCCGTTGGCGAGCACCGTCTGCGCCGCGATCACCAGCACCAGGCGGGCCTCGTTGGCGGGCGTCACCGGCTCGTCGCCCTGGGGCAGCATCCGGCACTCCTTGGTGTCGTACCACTTGTTGAACACCGAGGCGAGGCTCTCGAGGTAGCGCGCGATCCGGTGCGGCTCACGCAGCTCGGCCGCGCTGGCCACGACCCTGGGGAACTCGGCCAGGGCGCGCAGCAGCTCGCCGTCGCGGGGGTGGGACAGCAGCGCGGCGTCGAAGTCCGCCGGCGCCGCCATCCCGAGGTCGGCGGCGTTCTCCCGCATCCGGCAGGTGCGGGCGTGGGCGTACTGCACGTAGTACACCGGGTTGTCGTTGGACGCCTTGGTGATCTCGGCGACGTCCAGGACGAGCGGCGAGTCGGCGGGATAGCGGGCCAGGGAGTAGCGCAGCGCGTCGACGCCGATCTCCTCCGTGAGCTCCTCGAGGGTCACGATCGTCCCGGCGCGCTTGGAGAGCTTGAGCTCCTCGCCGTCCTTGAGGATCTTGACCAGCTGCCCGATCAGCACCTCGAGCGTCCGGTCGGGGTCGTCCCCGACGCAGGCCGCCATCGCGCGCAGCCGGCCGACGTACCCGTGGTGGTCGGCGCCGAGCAGGTAGACGCACCGGTCGAAGCCGCGCGCCCGCTTGTCGAGGTAGTAGGCCGTGTCGGAGGCGAAGTAGGTCAGCTCGCCGTCGGACTTGATCAGCACCCGGTCCTTGTCGTCGCCGAAGTCGGTCGTGCGCATCCACAGCGCGCCGCCCTCCTCGTAGACGTGCCCGAGCGACTTGAGCCGCGCCAGCGTCTCCGGGACGGAGCCCGACTCGTGCAGCGAGCGCTCGGAGAACCAGACGTCGAAGTGGGTGTTGAAGGAGGCGAGCTGCTGCTGCTGCTCCCGGAGCTGGATCTCGTAGCCCTTCTCGCGCACCGCTGCGCGGCGCTCGTCCTCGGGCAGGTCGAAGATGCCCGGGCTGGCGGCCTCGACGGCCTTCGCGAGGTCGTCGACGTAGGCGCCGAGGTAGCCGCCCTCCGGCGCCGGCTGCCCGAGCGCGGCCGCGATGATCGAGTCGGCGAAGTGGTTCATCTGCACGCCGCGGTCGTTGATGTAGAACTCGCGGGTCACCTCGGCGCCCGCGGCGCCGAGCACCCGCCCGATCGCGTCGCCCAGGACCGCCCAGCGGGTGTGGCCCAGGTGCAGCGGGCCGGTCGGGTTCGCGGAGATGAACTCCACGTTGATCCGCTCGCCGGCGAGCGTCTGCGTGTGGCCGTACGCCGGCCCGGCGGCGACGATCTCGGCCGCGACCCGGCCCTGGGCGCCCGCCTCGACGGTGATGTTGAGGAACCCGGGCCCGGCGACCTCGACGGCGCCGATCCCCTCGCTGGCACGCAGCCGCTCGGCCAGCAGCTCCCCCAGCGCGCGGGGGTTGGTCCCGGCCCGCTTCGCGAGCTGGAGGGCGGCGTTGGTGGCGTAGTCGCCGTGCCCCTTCTGACGCGGACGCTCGACCGTCACCGTGGCCGGGACGCCGTCGGGCAGGGCGAGCGCGCCCTGGTCGACGAGCGCCGCGAGGGCGTCGACGATGGTGGTCGAGAGCTGGGCCGGAGTCACCGGACAAGCCTATCGGCGGCCACCGGTTTCTCCCGCACCGAGAGGGACCGGTAAGGTTCCTCACCGCGCGCTCCGCACGGAGCAGGCCTCCGTAGCTCAGGGGATAGAGCACTGGTTTCCGGTACCAGGTGTCGCAGGTTCGAATCCTGCCGGAGGCGCCCATGAGGGCGGCCGCCCGACGGCCCTACGATGCGTCGCGTGCCTCCCGCCGCCGCCACTCCGCCGCCCGAGCGACCGGCGGTCACCATCCACACCGACGGCGCCTGCCTCGGCAACCCCGGTCCCGGCGGCTGGGGCGCGCTGCTGCGGTCCGGTCGGCACGAGAAGGAGCTGTACGGCGGCGAGCCGGCCACCACGAACAACCGGATGGAGCTGATGGCGGCCATCCGGGCGCTGGAGGCGCTCAAGCACCCGTCCGACGTCGACCTGCACACCGACAGCAGCTACGTCCGCAAAGGGATCATGTCGTGGGTCGCCAGGTGGAAGGCCAACGGCTGGCGGACCTCGGCGCGGGCACCGGTCAAGAACGAGGACCTGTGGCGCCGGCTCGACGCCGCGACCGGCCGGCACACGGTCCGCTGGCACTGGGTGAAGGGCCACGCCGGCGACCCCGGCAACGAGCGGGCCGACGCCCTCGCGGGCCAGGGTGCCCGGGAGGCGCGCGACGGCACCGACGTAGCCAACGCGGTCGACGGCGCCCCACCGGGTGCGCCCGGCAGGCCGACTCCTAGCAGCGCTTGATCGTGGCGTCGCGGCGCGCGTCGTCGCCGTACCGCTTGGCGGCCGCGGTGTTGGGCAGCACGACCGACGCGCCGCCGACGTTCCCGATGGCCCCGGGCAGCACGCACGCGGTGACCTTCCGCGGGTCGACCTGCGCCACCGCCTGCGCGATCCGGTACAGCTCGGCCGGCGAGACGCCCTCGGTGTGCAGGTTGCGCATCACGCTCAGCAGCCCGCCCTCGATGAACCCCGGCTCGTCGGCCGCGGCCGCGATCCGGCGGTGGATGCCACGCAGCACCCGCTGCTGGTTGGCGGAGCGGTCGAAGTCACCGCCCGGGAGGGTCTTGCGGATCCGCCCGAACTCCACCGCCTCCATCCCGTTGAGCCGGACCTTGCCCTGGGGGTAGCCCCGCGGCTGGAGGTACTGGTCGGAGAACCGCCGCGGGTTGTCGACGGTGATCCCGCCGATCGCCCGGACCATCCGGGCCAGTCCCCCGAAGGTGGCGACCATCACGTAGTCGGGCTGGACGCCGAGCAGGTTGCCGACGGTGCGGCCGAGGAGCTGCGGCCCCCCGAAGGTGAGCGCGGCGTTCACCCGGTTCGACCCCGACCCCGGGATGGGCACCCAGCTGTCCCGGGGGATGCCGATCGCCGTGGCGGCCCCGGTGCGCGTGTTGATGCCCACCATCTGGAGGGCGTCGCCGCGGACCCGGAGCGGGTTCTCGCGCGGGCGGGCGTCGGAGCCCACGGCGAGGATCCAGATCATGTCCGGCTCGACGTCGACCCCCTTGGCCCGCTCCACCTTGACGAGGGTGAGCTCCTGGGGCGCCGGGGCGCTGTCGGGCACCACGAGCGCCACCAGCCCGAGCACCAGGCCGAGCACCGTCGTACGGATCACCGTGCGGATCACTTCGCACCCTCTTCCCGCTGGACGTCGAACCCGAAGACCCGCCAGCCGCCCCGGGCGGGGGTCAGCAGCAGCCGGCCGGAGACCACGTCGGTGCGCTCCGCACCGCCGGACGTGGCCAGCTCGAGACGGAACCGCGCGGTCGCGCCCGCCGGCCGCCCCCGCGGAGCCACCAGGTCGACGCGGACCACCCGCTGCACCATCTCCACGCTCTCCACGTCGCTGCCGATGCGGGCGTTGCTCATGATGCCGGGCTGCTTGCGCGCGAGCGCCCGGGCCTCCTTGGTGAACTCCTCGTAGGCAGCGCCGAAGTCGTCGCGCGGGTAGTCGCCGCCGTACGCCGCGTCCGACCAGCGCTCGACCACGGCGGTGACCTCGGCCGTCACCTTCCTCGCCCGTCCCTTGGTGAGCGGCCCCCGGACCTCGCCCAGCTTGGCGTTGGTGCGGACGGAGGTGTCGGCGCCGGCGGCGGGTCCGCCCCCGCCTCCGCCGGAGCCCTCCCCGTCACCGGTGCAACCGGTCAGGGCGAGGAGCAGGACCGCCGCCACGGCGAGCAGACGGGGCCGGCCCGGGGCTTCCCCGGGGGGCGCCGGGCGGGTGCGGTGAGGTGTGCTGCGCACCGGGTGCGCCTCCGTTCGGATCGACTTCGGTCGTCGGCCAAGTGTCTCTTCGGTTACAGCGTGGCCCAAAGCGGGTCCGGAGGTCGGTATTTGCATTGCCATGCGACTAGCCTTGGCGGTCGACAACCGCCCGCTATCGGCGGCGGGGCGGTCCAGCTCATCGGAAGAGGCGAAGCACGTCGTGACGCAGTCGTCAGACCAGTCCACCGGATCTCCCGTCCCCGCGGACTTCGGGGCCAACGAATGGCTCGTGGAGGAGATGAAGGAGCGGTTCGAGGCCGACCCCGGCAGCGTCGATCCGGAGTGGGCCGCCTACTTCAAGGGTGACCGTGGCGCCACCGGTGGCAACGGCCGGACGTCGTCCGCGGCGAAGGCCGCCAGCGGCGAGAAGGCTCCGTCGGCCCAGCAGCGCCCGGCCGCGTCCGAGCCCGCCGCCGAGGCGAAGCGCACCGCCCCCGCCAAGCCCGCCGCACAGTCCGCCGACAAGCCCTCCGGCCAGGCCGCCGGTGGGACGCCCACGCCCCGAGCCACGCCGGCTCCGCAGGTGAGCCCCGCCTCCGCCACGACGCCGAGCCCTGCGAAGGACGCCCCCAAGCCGACGCCGAAGGACGCTCCCAAGCCCGTCGCACCGGCCGTCAACGACGAGCCCAAGGTGACCGTGCTGCGCGGCATCCCGGCGGTCACGGCGCGCAACATGGACGTCTCGCTGACCGTGCCGACCGCGACCTCGGTGCGGGACATCCCGGTCAAGCTGCTGTGGGACAACCGGATCGTCATCAACTCCCACCTCGCCCGCGCCCGCGGCGGCAAGGTGTCCTTCACCCACATCATCGGCTACGCGATCGTCCAGGCGCTCAAGGCGATGCCGGCGATGAACAACTCCTACGACGAGGCCGACGGCAAGCCCGCGATGGTGACGCCGCCGCACATCAACCTCGGCCTGGCGATCGACCAGCAGAAGCCCGACGGCACCCGCCAGCTCGTCGCGCCGTCGATCAAGGCCTGCGAGACGATGGACTTCGCCGGCTTCTGGACCGCCTACGAGGACATCATCCGCAAGGCCCGCGACAACAAGCTCACCATGGAGGACTACTCCGGCACCACCGTGAGCCTGACGAACGTCGGCGGCCTGGGCACCGTCCACTCGGTGCCGCGGCTGATGAAGGGCCAGGCCGCCATCATCGGCGTCGGCGCGATGGAGTACCCCGCCGCGTGGCAGGGCGCCTCCGAGGAGGCGATCGCCCGCAACGGCATCAGCAAGGTGATGTCGATGACCTCCACCTACGACCACCGCGTCATCCAGGGCGCCCAGTCGGGCGAGTTCCTCAAGCGGGTCCACCAGCTGCTGCTCGGCGAGCACGGGTTCTACGACGAGATCTTTCGGGCCCTGCGGATCCCCTACGAGCCGATCCGGTGGAACAGCGACATCGCCACGTCGCACGACGACGAGATCGACAAGCAGGCCCGGATCCTCGAGCTGATCCACGCCTACCGGGTGCGCGGGCACCTGATGGCCGACACCGACCCGCTGGAGTACAAGCAGCGCAGCCACCCCGACCTGCGGATCGAGTCGCACGGGCTGACCCTGTGGGACCTCGACCGGGAGTTCCCCACCGGCTCCTTCGGCGGCGGTCACCGCCGCTTCATGAAGCTGCGGCACATCCTCGGCATCCTGCGGGACTCCTACTGCCGCACCACCGGCATCGAGTACATGCACATCATGGATCCCGAGCAGCGCCGGTGGATCCAGGAGCGGGTGGAGCAGCCGCACACCAAGCTGCCCCGCGAGGAGCAGCTGCGGATCCTGCTCAAGCTCAACCAGGCCGAGGCGTTCGAGACGTTCCTCCAGACGAAGTTCGTCGGCCAGAAGCGGTTCAGCCTCGAGGGCGGCGAGACCACGATCCCGGTGATCGACGAGATCGCCGAGGCGGCCGCGCAGGCCGGCCTCGACGAGGTCTGCATCGGCATGGCCCACCGCGGGCGGCTCAACGTGCTGGCCAACATCGTGGGCAAGTCCTACAACCAGATCTTCCGCGAGTTCGAGGGCAACATCGACCCGCGCACCGTCCAGGGCTCCGGCGACGTGAAGTACCACCTCGGCGCGGAGGGCGAGTTCGTCGCCGACACCGGGGAGACGATCAAGGTGTCGGTGGCGGCCAACCCGTCGCATCTGGAGACGGTCGACCCGGTCCTCGAGGGCATCGCCCGCGCCAAGCAGGACGTCCTCGACCAGGGCGAGAAGTTCCCGGTCCTGCCCCTGCTGCTGCACGGGGACGCGGCGTTCGCCGGCCAGGGCGTGGTCGCGGAGACGCTGAACCTCTCCCAGCTGCGCGGCTACCGTACCGGCGGCACCATCCACGTGGTCATCAACAACCAGGTCGGCTTCACCACCTCCCCCGGGTCCTCGCGGTCCACGCTCTACTGCACCGACGTCGCCCGGATGGTCCAGGCCCCGATCTTCCACGTGAACGGCGACGACCCCGAGGCGTGCATCCGCGTCGCGCGGCTGGCGTTCGAGTACCGCCAGGCCTTCCACAGCGACGTGGTGATCGACCTCGTCTGCTACCGCCGCCGCGGCCACAACGAGGGCGACGACCCGTCGTACACCCAGCCGCTCATGTACGACCTGATCGAGCAGAAGCGCTCGGTGCGCAAGCTCTACACCGAGTCGCTGATCGGCCGCGGCGACATCACGATCGAGGAGGCCGAGCAGGTCCTCAAGGACTACCAGCAGCAGCTCGAGCGGGTGTTCACCGAGGTGCGGGAGGCGACGGCGGCTCCGTCGGAGTGGACGACCGTCCCGGACTACCCCGACAAGCCGGTCGGCGAGACCCAGACGTCGGTGTCCTTCGAGGTGCTGAAGCGCATCGCGGACGCCTACGTCACCCCGCCCGAGGGGTTCACCGTCCACCCGAAGGTCATGCCGCAGCTCCAGCGGCGGGCCGCGGCGATCACCGACGGGCCGATCGACTGGGGCACCGGCGAGATCCTGGCCTTCGGCGCGCTGCTGATGGACGGCCGGCCGGTGCGCCTGGCCGGGCAGGACTCCCGTCGCGGCACGTTCGTCCAGCGCTTCGCCACGATCATCGACCGGGTCAACTCCGACGAGTGGACGCCGCTGGCCAACCTGACCGAGAACCAGGCCAAGTTCCACGCCTACGACAGCCTGCTGTCGGAGTACGCCGCGCTGGGCTTCGAGTACGGCTACTCGGTCGCGCGGCCGGAGGCGCTGGTGCTCTGGGAGGCGCAGTTCGGCGACTTCGTCAACGGCGCCCAGACCGTGATCGACGAGTACATCTCGGCGGGCAAGACGAAGTGGGGGCAGGACTCCGGCGTGGTGCTGCTGCTTCCCCACGGCTACGAGGGCCAGGGGCCCGACCACTCCTCGGCTCGGATCGAGCGCTTCCTGCAGCTCTGCGCGGACGAGGCGATGGTCGTCGCCCAGCCCTCGACGCCGGCCTCGCACTTCCACCTGCTGCGCCGGCACGCGCTGGGCGGGGACCACAAGCCGCTGATCATCTTCACGCCCAAGTCGATGCTGAAGCGCAAGGAGGCGGCGTCACAGCCTCGCGACTTCACCGAGGGCACCTTCCAGCCGCTGGTCGCCGACGCGACGTCGGACCCGGGCGCCGTGGACACCCTGCTCCTCTGCTCGGGCCGGGTGACCTGGGACCTGATGGTCGAGCGGGGCAAGCGTGAGGACGGTGGCCGCTACGCGATCGCCCGCATCGAGCAGCTCTACCCGGAGCCGATCGACGAGCTCCGCGCGGAGATCGAGCGGTACCCCAACCTCAAGAGCGTGAGGTGGGTGCAGGACGAGCCGGCCAACATGGGTCCCTGGCCCCACTACGGCCTGGGCGTCTTCCCGGGACTGGACGCCTCGATCGAGCTGGTCAGCCGCCCGGCGTCCTCCTCCCCCTCCGTGGGCGTCGCCAAGCGGCACCTGGAGGAGCAGAAGGACCTCGTCGCTCGCGCGTTCGCCTGAGCGGGCGCTCCTGCGGACTCTCGACCGACGGAGGGCGAACGGAGAGCGACGGCATGTACTTCACCGATCGAGGAATCGAGGAGCTCGAGCAGCGGCGCGGTGACGAGGAGGTCACCCTGGCCTGGCTCGCCGAGCGGCTCCGGGAGTTCGTAGACGTCCAACCGGAGTTCGAGGTACCCGTCGAGCGGTTCGCGACCTGGCTCGCCCGGCTCGACGACCCCGACGACTGACCCGGCCCGGCGGAGCGCCGGGCCGGGCCGTCGCCTCAGCCGACCGCGGTCGGCGCCTCGGCGGCCGGGAGGGGAGCCGCCGGGGAGTCGGAGAGGCCGATCCGCCTGTGCAGCCGGCGCAGGCTTTGCGGCGCCCACCAGGCCGCGTCGCCCAGGAGGCGGACGCCGGCGGGGAGCAGCACGCCGCGGACCAGGGTGGCGTCGATCAGGATCGCCAGGCCGGTGCCCAGCCCGAAGAACTGGATGAAGCTCACCGAGCTCACCAGGAAGGCGAAGAAGCTGATCGCGATCAGGGCGGCGGCGGTGCTGACGATCCGGCCGGTGTGGGCCAGCCCGTGGACCATCGCCTGCTCGTTGTCGAGCCCGGAGTCGCGCATCTCCTTGATCCGGCCGAGGACGAACACCTCGTAGTCCATCGACAGCCCGAAGGCGACGCAGAAGAGCAGCACCATCATGCTGCTGTCCATCGGCTGCGGCGTGAACCCGAGCACGTCCGCGAGGTGTCCCTCCTGGAAGACCCACACCATCGCTCCCAGCGTCGCGGCCAGCCCGACGGCGTTGAGCAGCAGCGCCCGGACCGGCTGGACGACGCTCCCGGTGAACAGGAACAGGATGACGACCGTGCTCAGCACGAGCCAGCCGAGCACCAGCGGCAGCCGGTCGCCGATCGCCTCCATCTGGTCGTGCAGCTCGGCCGTCGAGCCGCCCACGAGTGCCTCGGCGCCCGCCGGGCCCGGCGTCTCCCGGACGTCACGGACCAGCGCCCACGCCTCCTCCGAGCGCGTGTCGAGGTCGGTGACCACCGCGAGCCGGTCCGCGCCCTCGCCGGGACCGACGGTGGCGGGGAGGTCCGCGACCAGGCTGCCGTCGACGAAGCTGCCGACGCGGGTGTCCACCCGCTCGGCGCCGGGCAGCCGTGAGAGGTCCGCGGCGTAGTCCGCAAGCTCGGCGTCGCGGACCCGCGAGGTCGTCACCACCTCGATCGGCGTCGCGCCGTCTCCGGCGAACTCGTCGCGGAGCAGGTCACCCGCCTGCCGGCTCGACGCACTGGTCGGCAGCACCCGGTCGTCCGGCGAGCCGAACTCGATGCCCGCCAACGGCACGGCCATCACGGCGAGGCCCGCCACGACGGGGAGCGCGCTGAGCACCGGGCGGCGGGCGACGTACCGGGCCAGGCGCGCCCAGGCGGGTGCCTCCTCTCCGCGGATGCCGCGCACGCCGGGGACCCGCCAGGCGTCGATCCGATCCCCCAGCAGGGTAAGGCCGGCGGGAAGCACGACGACGGCGCTGAAGGCGGTGATCAGCATGACGCCGACGCCGGCGTAGGCGAACGAGCGCAGGAAGTACATCGGGAAGACGAGCAGCGACGCCAGCGCGACGGCCACCGTGGTGGCGCTGAAGACGATGGTCCGCCCGGCCGTCGCCACGGCTCGGGCGACGGCCGCCTCGTGGCCGCGTCGTGCCGCGCGCTCCTCCCGCACCCGCGCGACCATCAGCAGTCCGTAGTCGACGGCGAGGCCCAGGCCCAGACCGGTGGTCAGGTTCACCGAGTAGACCGACACATCGGTCACCGAGCCCAGCACCGACAGCTCGGCGAAGGTCCCCAGGATCGCCAGCAGACCGACGCCCAGCGTGACGAGGGCACCGACGACGTTGCCGAACGCCAGCACCAGCAGCACCAGGATCAGCGGGATGGCGATGCTCTCCGCGAGGGCGAGGTCGGAGCCGATCTGGGCGCCGATCTCCTCGCCGACCACCTCGCTCCCGCCCACCTGGACCGAGACGGCGCCCTCGTCGGAGCGGTAGTCGTCCAGGATCCCCGCCGCGTCGGCCTCCTCCCCCGGCGCGATCGAGGCGGTGACCAGCGCGTGCCGGCCGTCGGCGGAGCGGAGCGGCGGCGCGCCGGAGTCGAAGTACGACGTCACGTCGGCCAGCCGGTCGTCGGCGCGGAGCCGCTCGGTGAGCTCGCGACCGGCCGCCGACGCCGCCGGGTCGTCCACTCCACCGGGGCCACCGGTGTCGGCCGAGACCACGAACAGGTAGTCGGCCGACGCCTCGAACCGGTCCGCGAGCACCGCGGCGGCCCGGCTGCTCTCGGAGTCCGGGTCCGCGAAGCCGTCGGTCTGGAGCTTTCCGAACGCGCTGACGCCGAGGAACCCTGACACCAGGACCGCGACGAGACCGAGACCCAGCACCGAGCGGGCCCGGGTGGTCACCAACCGGCCGATCGCATCGAACATGACACCACTCCAATGTGTACGCCGTAAACTTTACAGCCGTAAACTTGGCATAGGATGTGGTCGGGTGTCAACATTCTTCCCGTGGCGACTTCGAGCACGGCGCGCAGCAGCTATCACCACGGCGACCTCCGCAACGCGCTGGTGCGCGCGGCGGCCGAGCTCGCGGCCACCGGAGGGCCGGACGCAGTGACGATCCGCGGCGCCGCGCGCGCGGTGGGCGTGACGCCGACGGCGGCCTACCGCCACTTCGCGAGCCAGGCCGAGCTGCTGAACGCGGCGAAGGAGCTCGCCATGGCCGGCATGGCCGAGGCGATGGCGGGGTTCCTCGCGGAGGTTCCGAGCGAGGGCGACCCGGTGACCCTGGCCGTCCAGCGGCTCGTCTCGACGGGCCGCGGCTACATCCGGTTCGCGCAGGACGAGCCGGGGATCTTCAGCACCTGCTTCACCGGCCAGCGGCTCGCCGGCGACGCGCCCGACCCGGCGCAGGGGCTGGCCGACCGGGCGCCGTACGCCCTGCTGGGCGAGATGCTCGACCGCCTCGTCGAGGTCGGCTACCTCCATCCCGCCGACCGGCCCGGCGCCGAGGCCGGCCCGTGGGCAGCCGTCCACGGGCTCGCCCTGCTCCTCGTCGACGGCCCGCTGCGCCGGATGAGCGCGGAGGAGAGGGAGGCGGCGATCGATCGCACCCTGGAGATGACGGTGCGTGGGCTCGCGACCGGCCCGGCGGCGGCCGGTCACCGCTAGGGTGACCCGGGTGACCGACGACAGCACCGCTGCCGCTCGCGGTGGCCGCCTCGACGGGCCCTCCTATCCGCCCGCTCCGTGGCACATGCACGGCTCGCTCTGGCTCTCGGTGTTCCGGCTCGCCGAGGACGTCGACGACCGCCACCCCGCCGGGCAGTACGGCGTCGCGCTGGTCGGCTACGAGGAGCCCAGCCCGCTGACCTACGGCGAGCTGCTCGTCGCCCGGACCGTCAAGAACGCCGACAGCAGGGGTGCGGTGACGATCACCGACATCTGGGTCGACTCGGCCGCGTCCCAGGCGGGCGGTCGCGAGCTTTGGGCGATCCCCAAGGAGCTGTGCGACTTCGACCGCGAGTCGACCTACCGCGGCCCGGTCACCCGGAGCGAGTGGACGGCGACCGTGGAGCGCAGGCCGATCGTCGAGGCGCGGTTCACCGACGTCTCCCGGCTCGCGCCGCGACTGCCGGTGAAGGGTCTCGTCGAGCAGCCGGGCATCCCCGAGCACCCGGAGACCGCCGACGTGGTGATGAAGGGCACCGCGAAGGCCCTGCCCTGCCGCGCCCACTGGAGCTTCGCAGCCGACGGGCCGCTCGGCTTCCTGCGCACGGCGCGCCAGCTCGGCTCCTTCCGGATGGCGTCGTTCCGGCTGGCGTTCGCGTAGCGCCCGCCGTCGGGCGGGCGCGGCCTCAGCGCAGGTCGTCGTCCACGGTCTCGACCGCGGCCTCGTCGACGCCGCCCGCAGCGGGCGGCGCTCCCCCGCCGACCTGCCCGGTGTGCCCTGGGAGCCCAGTGTCCTCCGTGTGCTCGGCGAGAGCCCGGCGCGAGGCGTCGCGGATCTCGAACACCTCGGTGGCGAAGCCGCCGACCGCCGCCGCGACGTCGCCGACGGCGCGGGTGAGGATGGTCGCCACCTCGCCGACGGCCTGGGCGGCCGCCTCGGCGCCGGCCTGGATGGCGTCCTTCGCGATCTCGGCCCTCGTCAGGTGGTCCCGTCCGTCGCTCATGGGCTCAGTCTCCCGCGCCCGCCGTCACGCCGCCAACGCGTCGTCGGTCACGGACTGCTCGCCGCGCACGGGAGCGACCTCCGCCGTACCGCCGGGCAGCGCGTAGCGGACGATCTTCTTCGCGACGCTGAACAGCTGCTTGTGCAGCGGCCCGGTGTTGTAGGGCAGGCCGTAGCGCTCGCAGATCTCGCGCACCTCCGCCGCCACCTCGGGATAGCGCCGGGCCGGCAGGTCGGGGAAGAGGTGGTGCTCGATCTGGTGAGAAAGGTTCCCGCTCAGCACGTGCATCAGCCTGCCGCCGGTGATGTTCGCCGAGCCCAGCATCTGACGGAGGTACCAGTGACCGCGGGTCTCGTTCTCGGTCTCCTCGGTCGAGAAGGACGCGACGCCTGCCGGGAAGTGGCCGCAGAAGATGATGTTGAAGGCCCAGATGTTGCGGACCAGGTTGGCGGTCGCGTTCCCCGCGAGGGTGAGCGGGAACAGCGGCCCGGTCAACGCCGGGAACAGGACGTAGTCCTTGACCGCCTGCTTGCGGATCTTGCGCATCAGGCCCGGGTAGAGGGGCTTGTTGTCCTCGTGGGAGCGCTTGCCGGCGACGATGTTCTCCACCTCTAGGTCGTGGAGCGCCACGCCCCACTCGAAGAACACCATCAGGAGGAAGGCGTACAGCGGGTTGCCCAGGTAGTAGGGGTGCCACTTCTGGTCGGGGTCCATCCGCAGGATGCCGTAGCCGATGTCACGGTCCTTGCCGATGATGTTGGTGAACGTGTGGTGGATGTAGTTGTGGGAGTACTTCCACTGCTCGCCGGGGCAGACGGTGTCCCAGTCGAACATCCGGGAGTTGAACGCCGGGTCGCCCAGGAAGTCGTACTGGCCGTGCATGACGTTGTGGCCGATCTCCATGTTGTCGAGGATCTTCGACACGCTCAGCGCGGCGACGGCCAGGGGCCACGCGGGCGGCAGGTAGAACAGGGCACGCCCGGCGACCTCCAGGCTGCGCTGGGTCTTGACGACCTTGCGCAGGTAGTCGGCGTCGGCCTCGCCGAGGTCGGCGATGATCCGCTGGCGGATGGCGTCGAGCTCGGCCCCCAGCCGGTCGATCTGCTCGGCGGTCAGGCCGTGGTACCTCTCGTCGCCCGCTGTCGCGGTCGCGCGATCGGCGGCGGTCTCGGTCTGGATCGAGGTCTCGCTCATCGGTGGACTCCTTGTCGGGGTCGGGATCGAGGTCGGGGTGGGGCGGGCCCAGGCCCGCGCCCGTGGTCAGAGGTCGATGTGGCAGTCGCCGGCAGCGGCGGTCACGCAGATGCGGATCTCCTCGTCGGGGAGCGAGGACTCCTCACCGGTGAGGAGGTTGCGGACCGTGCCGGCGGTCTTGGTGCGGGTGCAGGAGAAGCAGATGCCCATCCGGCAGCCGAACTCCGGCTGCAGGCCCAGGTCCTCCGCCTGCTCCAGCAGGCTGGCGCCGGTGCCGGCGGCCGTCCTGCCCGAGCGGGTGAACGAGATCTCCGCGTCCACGCTCTCCGGGGCCGCGGCCGACGCCCGCGCCACCGCAGGCTTGAAGAACTCCATCCGCAGCCGGTCGGAGACCGCACCGTCCGGACCGGTGTACGCCGCGGTCACCAGCTCGACCAGACCGGCGGGCCCGCACAGCCAGGTGTCGGTGTCCCGGTAGTCGGGAACCAGCCGGCGCAGCTCGAACTCGGAGAAGAGCTGGTCGGCGTAGCGCAGGTGCACATCGACCCCGTTGTCGGCCGCGGCGACGGCAGCGAGCTCGTCGGCGAAGATCTGGTCCTGGGGGCTCTGCGCGAAGTGCAGGAACGTCACCTTCCGTCCGGCATGCCCGTCGTACCCGTCGCGCAGCAGGGTTCGGAGCATCGACATCGCCGGCGTGATGCCGGAGCCACCGGTGATGAAGAGCAGGTGGCTGTTCGTGGGCGTCGCCGGGCTCTCGACCAGGGTGAAGTCACCCTGCGCCTGGCTGAGGTGGAGGATCTGGCCGGGCTCGGCGTGGTTGACGAGGTACTTCGACACCTGGCCCTCGTCGTGGGCGCGGATGGTGAGGGTGATCTGCTCCCCGGGCCCCGAGGCGGCCGAGGAGATCGAGAACGCCCGGGTGAGCCGGCGGGCGGTGCCCGGCAGCTCGACGCCGACCAGGACGTGCTGCCCGGCGCGGTGCCCCCGCCAGGTGCTCGTGGGCTGGAGCGTCAGGGTGGCGACCGGTGCGGTCGCGACGCCGGCGGTCTCCCGCCGGACCGAGACGACCCGGGCGCGCACCTCGTGGGCCGCCCACATCGGGTTGAACCGCTCGAGATAGCGGTCGACGCCGTGGGGCGTGGTCAGGGCCGCGGCGAGTCGCGAACGCAGGAGCCGCCCCACGGGGCCGACGGCACCGCGCGGGGCGGGGTCGGAGATGAGCGCGGACATGCGCGCCTCCTTCCTGGACGGAAGTTTGGGTGTACGTCTGTACACCCAAACTCTCCCCGGTCCGGCGGAGCCGGTCAACGGAGGACGCACGTGAGAGTGCACACATGTGCACTCACGCTAGGCTGCTGGAGTGACCGAGAGCCGCGGGGAGCGCAAGGAGCGCACGCGCCGCTCGATCCTGGACGCGGCGCTCGCGCTGTCCGAGGAGAGCACCCTGGTGGCGCTCTCGCTGCGACAGGTCGCCAAGGAGGTCGGCATCGTGCCGACGGCGTTCTACCGCCACTTCGCCTCGATCGAGGAGCTCGGGCTCGCCCTGGTGGAGGAGTCGCTGGACACTCTTCGCGTGCTCCTGCGCGAGATCCGGCGGAGCGCCGGGCAGGACTTCCGCGACATCATCGACGGCTCCGTCGACGTGCTGGTCGACCAGGTCCGGATGCACCACGCCCACTTCGGGTTCATCGCCCGTGAGCGGTTCGCCGGGCCGCCGGCGGTCCGGCAGGCGATCGACCGCGGCATCGAGCTCTGCGAGCGGGAGCTCGCGGTCGACCTCTCGCACCTGCCCGGCACCGACCAGTGGTCCGCGGACGACCTGCGGATCGTCTCCTCGCTCATCGTGGGCGCGATGGTCGTCGCGGCGGAGCGGCTGGTGGCCGTGGAGCCAGGCTCGCCGGAGGAGCACCGGATCGCGCACACGGCCCGGATGCAGCTGCGGATGATGCTGATCGGGGCCCTGAACTGGAAGTCCCGTCGCTGACCGGGACCAGCCGGTCAGCGACGGGAGACCTCCACGGTCAGTGACCGACGGCGTGGCCCTCCGGCGCCTCGACCTTCGACGGCAGGAGCAGTGCCATCGCGACGACGACGATCCCGATGATCGCGCCGACGGCGAAGGCCCACTGGAGGCCGCCCATGAAGGCGTCGACCGGTGTCCGGCCCGCCTCGGCGAGGTGGTCCTGCCGACTGTCGAGAACCACGACCAGGAGCGCGGTCCCGATCGCTCCGGCGACCTGCTGGAGCGTTCCCAGCAGCGAGCTGCCGTGGGAGTACAGCTGCTGCGGGAGGTCACCGAGCCCGAGCGTGAACACCGGGGTGAAGACCATCGCCAGGGTGGCCATCAACACCACGTGCAGTCCCAGGATCAGCGCGTACGGCGTGTCCGTGCCGATCCGGCTGAGCAGGTACATCATCGCCACCATGCCGACGGATCCGGGGATCACCAGCGGTCGAGAGCCGAACCGGTCGTAGAGCTTGCCGACCTGCGGCCCGAGCAGTCCCATGGCCAGGCCACCGGGCATCACCAGGAGGCCGGTCTGCAGCGCGGTCAGGCCGCGCAAGTCCTGCAGGTAGAGCGGCAGCAGGATCATCGAGCCCAGGAACGCCATGAAGCCGGCCGACATGAGCACCAGCGAGATCGCGAACGTGCGGTGGTTGAGGGTGCGCAGGTCGAGGAGCGGGGCGTCGGAGCGCTGGAGGCGGAGCTGGTAGCCGGCGAACGCGGCGATCAGCACGACGCCGCCGCCGATCCACAGGGTGGGCTCCACCCAGCTGCCCGTCCCGACCTTGGTCAGGCCGTAGACGAAGGTGGAGAACCCCGCGGCGGCGAGCGCGACGCTGAGCCAGCTCACGGAGCTGACCAGCGGCTCGCCGACGTTCTCGAGCTGCCGCATGCCGGCCACGGCGACCAGTGCCGCGATGGGGAGCACGACGACGAAGATGAGCCGCCAGGACCCGGCCTGCAGCAGCACGCCGGAGACCGCGGGCCCGAGCGCCGGCGCGCACGACATCGCGAGCGTCACCTGGCCCATCACCCGGCCCCGGTCCTCCACCGCGACCACCGTCATCAGCGTGGTCATCAGCAGCGGCATCATCACCGCGGTGCCACCCGCCTGGATGACGCGGGCGACGAGCAGCACCTCGAAGACCGGGGCGACCGCGGCGAGGAGGGTGCCGGCACAGAACGTCCCCATCGCCGTCGCGTACGCCGTGCGGGTCGAGACCCGCTGCAGGAACCAGCCCGTCACCGGGATCACGGCCGCCATCGTCAGCATGAACACGGTGGTGAGCCACTGTGCCGTGCGCTTGCTGATCTCGAAGTCGTCCATCAGGCGCGGGATCGCGTTGATCATGATGGTCTCGTTGAGGATCACCACGAACGTCGCTGCCACCAGCAGCTTGATCACCAGCGGAGTGCGACCCGGGGTCGCCGGGGCCGCCAGGTCCTTCTCGAACTCGGCGAGTTCGCCGGCTTCGATGGGCGCAGTCATGGGGGGTCCTATCGGTAGGGAGCCTCGGGCAGGCGGTGGCCGGCCACGCAACTGGTGACGCGGGGATCCGCCGTCTTCACCGTCTCCACGAACGGACGCCCACCGTTACGACAGCGGACGCGCGGAGAATTCATCGGCAGGGCCGCGGACCCCGACAGGACACAATGCTCCGCCAACCTCAGCGATTCCCGCCAGCGAGTTTCTCTGCCCCGCTCCCCGAGCGCGGGGTCGGTCAGCGGGTGAAGACGATCTTGCCGAAGACGTCGCCGTCCGCCATGGCGGCGAACCCCTCCCGCGCCTCGGTCATCGGGAGCACGCGGTCGATCACCGGCCGGACGCCGGTGCTGTCGAGCATGGTCGCGAGCGCACCGAGCTCGGCACTGCTGCCCATCGTGGACCCGATGACGCTCAGCTGGAGGAAGAAGATCCTGGTCAGCTCGGCGTCGTCGACCTTCGGCCCCGACGTGGTGCCGGAGATGACGACCTTGCCGCCGGGCCGCAGGGACCGGATGGAGTGGGACCAGGTGGCCCTGCCGACGGTCTCCATCACCGCGTCCGCCTTGACCGGGAGGCGCGCGCCGGACTCGAAGACCTCGTGCGCGCCGAGCTCGAGCGCCTTCGCGCGCTTGGCCTCGTCACGGCTGGTGGCCAGCACGCGGAGCCCGCCGGCCCGGGCGAGCGCAATCAGAGCGGTCGCGACGCCGCCGCCCGCGCCCTGGACCAGCACGGTGTCGCCCGCCTTGAGCGCGCCCTGCGTGAACAGCATCCGGTAGGCGGTCAGCCACGCCGTCGGGAGGCAGGCGGCCTCCTCGAAGGAGAGCGACGCCGGCTTGGGCACGACGTTGCCCCGGGGCACGACCACCTTGTCGGCGAAGGTGCCCTGATGACGCTCGGAGAGCAGGGAGCGACGGGGGTCGAGCGTCTCGTCCCCGCGCCAGGCCGGGTCGGAGATGACGGCATGCACGACGACCTCGTTGCCGTCCTCGTCGTACCCCGCCGCGTCGCACCCCAGGATCATCGGCAGCGCCTCCGACTTCAGCCCCACGCCCCGCAGCGACCAGATGTCGTGGTGGTTGAGCGAGGCCGCCTTGACCGTGACGGTGGTCCAGCCCTCCGGAGCGACGGGGTCGGGACGTTCGCCGACCACCAGGCCGGCCAGCGGGTCGTCGGAGCTGAAGGACTCGGCGTAGACGGCGAACATGCGGTCAACCCTATCGAGGCCGCACCGCCCACCGATGCGCCGGTCGGGCCGGTCAGGCTGGTCGGGCCTCAGCCGCGGGCGACGCCGTCGCGGCGGGCCGCCTCGGCCACCGCTGCCGCCACCGCCGGCCCGACCCGCGGGTCGAAGGGCGAGGGGATCACCAGGTCGGCGGCGAGGTCGTCGCCGACGAGGGCGGCCAGCGCGTCGGCGGCGGCCACCTTCATGTTCTCGGTGATCGCGGTCGCGTGCACGTCGAACGCACCGCGGAAGATGCCGGGGAACGCGAGCACGTTGTTGATCTGGTTGGGGAAGTCCGAGCGTCCGGTCGCCACCACGCGGGCGTGACGGTGCGCCACCTCCGGGTGCACCTCGGGGTTCGGGTTCGCCATCGCGAAGATGATCGCGTCGTCGGCCATGGTGGCGACCACCTCCTCGGGGACCGTGCCGCCCGAGACCCCGATGTAGACGTCGGCTCCCGCGAACGCGTCGGCGAGGCTTCCCCGGCGGCCGATGCGGTCGGCCGTCAGCTCCGCCAGCGCCTTCTTGGAAGCGGTCAGGTCGTGGCGGTCGGAGCTGACCACGCCCTTGCGGTCGGTCACCGCGATGTCCTTCACGCCGGCCGCGAGCAGGATCTTGGCGATCGCCACGCCGGCCGCACCGGCACCGGAGATGACCACCCGGGTCGACTCCACGTTGCGTCCGGTCAGCCGCAGGGCGTTGTGGAGCGCGGCGAGCGTGACGACCGCCGTGCCGTGCTGGTCGTCGTGGAAGACCGGGATGTCGAGCGCCGCCTTCAGGCGGTCCTCGATCTCGAAGCAGCGCGGGGCCGAGATGTCCTCGAGGTTGATCCCGCCGAAGCTCGGGGCCAGGCGGACGACCGTCTCGATGATCTCCTCGACGTCGGTCGTGGCGAGGCAGATGGGCACGCCGTCGACGCCGCCGAACTGCTTGAAGAGCACGGCCTTGCCCTCCATCACCGGCATCGCGGCCGCCGGTCCGATGTCGCCGAGGCCCAGCACGGCGGTGCCGTCGGTCACGATCGCGACCGTGTTGGGCACCCAGGTGTAGTGCCGGGTCAGCGTCGGGTCGGCCGCGATCGCCTCGCAGACCTCGGCGACGCCCGGCGTGTAGGCCAGCGAGAGCTGGTCCTTGGTGCCGACGTCGGCGGTGGGCACGGTCGCCATCTTCCCGCCGCGGTGCAGCTCGAAGACCGGCTCACCTGCGCGCGGGTGCGATGAAGGGACGTCGGCAGCCACGGGGATCAATCCTCCCACACCTGCCGGCCGGTCCCCCACACCGTCCGGGTGGCGAGGCTCACAGCCGGCGACGGGGCCGCGGGCGTGGCCACAGCCGACCCAGCGCGACGGCCGTCACGTCCTCGTCCGGCACGACCCCCCGGTGCCGGGAGTCGACGCCGGCGGTCGGGTTGTCGCTCGCCAGCCACCAACCCCCCGCACGCCGCTCGGTCGCGCGCTTGACCACTGCCGTGCCGTCGGGGAACCGCGCGACGACGATCGCGCCGGGCCGCACCCGGCCGTCGTACCGGACGAGCAGCCGGTCCCCCGGCGCGAGCGTCGGCCGCATCGAGTCTCCCCTGACGACCGCGACGCCCAGCCTGCGCAGGTGGGACGACCGCGGACCTGACGTTGCTCGCGCTCGCACGGCGAGTAGTGTCGCAGGCAGCGGATCGATTCCCGTCGACCCAACCCGTCGAACTCAGGAGAGGACCCACATGTTCTCGCGTCTCCGTTCTGCCCTTCTGGCCCCGACCATCGAGGTCTCCGCCCACTGCGACCTGCCCTGCGGCGTCTACGACCCGGCTCAGGCCCGGATCGAGGCCGAGTCGATCAAGGCGATCATCGCCAAGGCGCTCGACAACGACGACCCGGACTTCCGCACGCGCGCCATCCTCATCAAGGAGCAGCGCTCGGAGCTGGTCAAGCACCACCTGTGGGTGCTGTGGACGGACTACTTCAAGCCCCCGCACTTCGAGAAGTACCCCGAGCTCCACACGCTGGTCAACGAGGCGACCAAGCTCGCCGGCGCGGCCGGCACCAAGGGCGCGCTCGACGCGGATACCGCCGACCAGCTCCTCGCGAAGATCGACGAGATCGCGAAGATCTTCTGGGAGACCAAGCAGGGCTGACCCGACAGACAGACCCGACAGACAGAATTGTCGGGACCAAGGTCCTGATTTCCTAAGCCGCACGCCCTTCGGGGCGTGCGGCTTGGTCATTTGCCGCCGGAGGAGGCCGCTCGCGCCCTACTTTGGGTGCGCCGGAGACCCGCATGACGCTCCGGCGCACAACCGGGAGGTCCGGCCTGGGGGGACACGGAGCCGGCCACCGGTCAAGGGGAGGGAGACACCCACATGCATCGTGCCCTGATCAGGATCCTCGTCGGCCTGGCCGTCACTCTCGGCCTGGCGCTGACGTCGGCCGGCACCACCGCGGCCAGCGCGGCGCCGGCCGCACCGGAGCGAGCGGCCGCGCTCGCTCCGGACTGCTCCGCCAAGGAGGCGGCGCTCGCCAAGTCGCGCGCGAAGTACGGCCAGGCCGTGCGCGAGGCGCGGCACGCCAGGAACGCGCTGACCAAGGCCCAGCGCGACGAGCGCAAGGCCAAGACCCGCAAGGCGAAGAAGGCCAAGCACAAGGTCGTGGTCCGCAAGCAGAAGCGCCTGAAGACCGAGCGGTCCCAGATGCGCACGCAGAAGCGGTACGTGGAGGCGCACAAGGCGCGGGTCATCAGCTGCCGCAACTCGCAGTCGCCGACCAACCCCACCGCGAGCCCGATCCAGACCCTGTGCACCGCGGGCGTCCCGCAGGCGGTCTGCGACGCGCTCGCCGGACTGGTCGACCCGCTCGCCGAGCCGCTGACCACCACGATCGGCCAGCTGTGCACGGCCGCGCCGGAGGCCCAGCCGCTGTGCGACCTGCTGCTCAGCGGCACGACGCCGGACCCGGCGAGCCTGCTCGACGTGCTCGACACCGTGCTGGCCGCACTCGGCCTGGACGGCCTGCTGGGCGGCCTCGGGCTCGGTGACGTCCTCGAGGACACCGGCCTACAGGACCTGCTCGACCTGCTCGGTCTCGGCGGCCTGCTCGGCTGAGTCCGGTCCGTCACACCGCGACGGCCGCGTCCCCGCCCGGGGACGCGGCCGTTGTCGTAGGCTCGCCCCTGTTCCAGCCCCGTCCAGTCCCTCCCACCCAGAAGGATCGGCATGTCCGAGACGAGCAGCCGCGCCTTCGGTGGCGCACGGAAGCCCGGGAGCACCGGCTACCCGGCCGAGGTCGAGCTGCGCCTACCCGCCGACGGTGCCTACGCCTCCGTGCTGCGCACGCTCACCGCCGGGCTGGCCGCCCGCCTCGACCTCACCATGGACGACATCGAGGACCTGCGGATCGCGGTGTCCGAGGCGGCCGCGATGGTGCTCGACGAGGCGGACGCGGACGCGACCCTCGACTGCCGGTTCCGGCTGGGTCCCTCCGAGCTCTCCGTCACGATCAGCACCACCGCCCAGGACCCCGCCTCGCCGGACTACGAGAGCTTCGGCTGGCAGGTGCTCGCCACGCTCGCGACGGAGGCGGCGATCGACGCCTCGCCCGGGAGCTACGCGGTGCGGCTGACCGTGCGGTCGACGCTCGAGCCATGACCGCCGAGACCTCTCGGGACGATCCGCCCCCCACGGCGGTCGAGCAGACCCGACGGCGCAGCGCCGAGCTGTTCCTGGTCTTCCGCGACGAGGGCCTCCCTGGCGCCGAGCGGGACGCCGCGCGCGACGCACTGGTCCAGCTGCACCTTCCCCTGGTCGAGCACTGCGCACGGCGGTTCCGCAACCGCGGCGAGCCGTGGGAAGACCTCGTCCAGGTCGGCACGATCGGCTTGATCAAGTCCGTCGACCGGTTCGACACCGAGCGGGGCGTGGAGTTCTCCACCTACGCCACGCCGACGATCATCGGCGAGATCAAGCGCTACTTCCGCGACAAGGGCTGGGCGATCCGCGTGCCTCGGCGGCTCCAGGAGCTGCGCATGCAGATCAGCGCCACCACTGCGGAGCTGACCCAGCGGCTGGGTCGCTCCCCCACCCCGCGCGAGCTCGCGGAGTCGATCGGGTGCACCGTCGAGGAGATCGTCGAGGGCATGGAGTCCAGCAACGCCTACGCGACGCTCTCCCTCGACGCCACCGACGACGACTCCGACGGCGGGGGCCAGAGCATGCTCGACGCGATGGGCGTCGACGACGAGGCGCTCGAGCACGTCGAGATCCGCGAGTCGCTCAAGCCGCTCCTCGAGAGCCTGCCCTCGCGCGAGAAGCGGATCCTGCTGCTGCGGTTCTTCAAGAACATGACCCAGTCGCAGATCGCGGAGGAGATCGGCGTCTCCCAGATGCACGTGTCCCGGCTGCTCAGCCGCACCCTGGAGCAGCTGCGTCAGTCGCTGGAGTCCGAGGCCTGACCGTCGGCGTCGAGCGCCTCGATGGTGTCGCGGTTGAGCATCCCGGCGAGCACGATGCCCGCCACGAGCACCAGTGCGAGCGTCACCGCAAGGTGCTCACGGAGGGTCCACGCCATGCCGAGCAGGATCAGCTGGGTGATCAGCACCGGGCCGCGTGACCAGCCGCGCCGCTGCCACAGGCCCCAGGCCGCGAGGAGCAGGACCACGCCGTACGCCAGGAAGAACGCGGCCGTCGACAACCCCATCGCGAGCCGCCCCGACGTCACGTTCGCCAGCTCCAGGACGGCCAGCAGCATCAGCACGATGCCCTGCACGGCGACGAGGGACGCCGCCACCGTCAGCGGCGGCGGGTTCTTCGCGGGGTACGGCGGAGTCTGGTCGCTCACGTGCCCAGCGTAGGGTCGCTCGTCCGCTCACCACCGCCGGGCTATGGTCGACGAAGGGCATGGCGGCCGGCGCGGACCGCCGTTGTGACCCAACAGACCAGCCCAATTGCTTGATTCGTGAAGGATTCCTTGGAAGCCTTGAACGAGCGATCGTGAAACCGTTCACTTTTGCGGCTTCACGTGTGCCCGCACACGGGCATCCTGCATCTTAGAAAGAGGGCATCCCCACCCATGGATTGGCGACACCGTTCCGCATGCCTCGACGAGGATCCGGAGCTGTTCTTCCCGATCGGCAACACCGGTCCGGCCATCCTCCAGATCGAGGAGGCCAAGGCGGTCTGCCGACGCTGCGAGGTGCGCGAGCAGTGCCTCGCGTGGGCGCTCGAGGCGGGACAGGACCACGGTGTCTGGGGCGGGCTCAGCGAGGACGAGCGGCGCGCGCTCAAGCGACGCAACGCCCGGGCCCGCGTCCGCACCCCCGTCTAGCGGTGTGCAGGCGGCGGAGCGAGGTCACTCCACGGGGATGCTGATCGCCGCCCGGGTGCCGCCGCCCGGCGTCTGACCGAGCGTCAGGTGGCCGCCGAGCTCGCTCTCCACGAGCGTCCGCACGATGGACAGGCCCAGGCTGGTCGAGGTGTCGAGGTCGAAGCCCTCGGGCAGCCCCCCGCCGTCGTCCTCCACCGCCACGTCGAGCGTCGCCCCGCGTCGCGCGGCGCGAAGCACGATGTCGCCCGAGGCACCGGGTCCGTAGCCGTGCTCCGCGGCGTTCTGCATGAGCTCCATGACGACCATGGCCAACGGGGTCGCCAGCTCCGACCCCAGCACCCCGAAGCTGCCCTCCCGGCGTACGGCGACCTGGGCCGTGGTGGAGCCGACGTCGGTCACGAGCCGGGCGAGGCGGTCGGCGATGTCGTCGAAGTCGACCGCGGGGTCCACGGCCTGGCTCAGCGTCTCGTGGACGATCGCGATCGACCCGACCCGGCGGACCGCCTCCTCCAACGCCGCTGCGGCATCGGGCGACCCGATCCGGCGCGCCTGCAGCCGCAGTAGCGCGGCCACGGTCTGCAGGTTGTTCTTCACCCGGTGGTGGATCTCCCGGATCGTCGCGTCCTTGGTGACCAGCTCCCGGTCGCGGCGACGGAGGTCGGTGACGTCGCGAACCAGGATCATGCCTCCGATGTGCTCGCCCTTGGGCCGGAGCGGGATCGATCGCACGATCAGCGCGATGCCGTCGCCGGGTCCCCCGGAGGCACCGAGCTCGGTGTCGCGGTGGGCGCGGCCGCCGAGCACGGCACTGAGCGTCTCCTCGTCCGGCCGCTGGCGCGGCGGGACCAGGTCGCGGGTGAGGTCGGCGAGGAGGTGACCGGTGAGGTCGCCGGCGTGACCCAGCTTGCGGTAGACCGACAGGGCGTTGGGACTGGCGTAGACCACCCGCCCGGCGGCGTCGACCCGCAGGAACCCGTCGCCCACGCGAGGAGAGTCGGCGTGGTCGCTGCGCTGGCCCGGACTGGGGAAGAGCCCCTCGGCGATCATCGTGGCCAGGTCAGCGGCGGTCTGCAGGTAGTTGATCTCGAGCATGCTCGGCGTGCGGACACCCAGCAGGTTGGTGTTGCGGCTGATCACCGCGATCACCCGTCCCGCGCGCCGCACCGGGATCGCCTCCACGCGGACGGGCACGGTGTCGTGCCACTCGGGGTCGCCCTCGCGCGCAATCCGGCCCAGCTCGTGGGCCGCGTCGACCAGGGGCCGCCGGCCGTGGGCGACGAAGGTGCCGACGATGTCGTCGACGTATGCGGTGGGACCGGTCGTCGGTCGCATCTGCCCGCCTGCCCAGAACCCGTTGCCGAGCCGGTCGGGCAGCCACAGCACGAGGTCGGCGAAGGAGAGGTCGGCGATGACCTGCCAGTCGGCCTGGAGCAGCTGCAGCCAGGCGATGTCGGCGTCGTCGAGCCCGGTGTGACGCCGGGCGATCGCGGACAGGGAGGCCATGACGGAACCGTAGTCCCCGCCCACCGGCCGGGTGCCGCGCAGTTCGGGTCGTTTGGCAGGATGTGCGCAGGACGTCTCGAGGCGTCCGCGGGGATTCACGGTCACGGTTGGACCGCGGAGGATGGTCGATGGCGAAGGTGGACTGGGCGGCGATCCCCCACACCGACTTCCGGGTCCCCGACGTGGCGCCGCTGTCGGACCTCACCGCGGAGCTGACCGAGCTGCTGGGCCATCCCGATCCCCGACTGCGCGAGGACGTGGCCGTCCCCGTGCTCAGCACCTGGATCGCCCGCGGCGTGTACGACGACCTGCTGACCGGCCTGGGCGACGGGATCGCGACCGGCCTCTCCCGCGGCCTCGGCGAGCGGGACACCGACTCGGTCTTCCGGCGCAGCAGCTGCGCCGTGGTCCTCACCGACTGCATCGTCCGCGACATCCGCCAGTCGCTGGTGCCGAAGGACCGGGCCGTCGACTGGGTCGACCGCCTGGCGACCTGGCTGCTGGCCGAGCGGGACCTGCGCGGCCACGTCCCGGGCAAGGGCTGGGCCAAGGCCGTGGCGCGGGGCGCCACCGCTCTCGGTGCCTTCGCGGCGTCGCCGCACTGCGGCCGCCCGGAGCTCACGGTGCTGCTCGACGTCCTGGGCGAGCGGGTGACCACGCCGGTCGACGCCGTCTGGTCGGCCGGCGAGGCCGACCAGGTCGCCGCGGCCACGGTCCAGCTGCTGCGGAGGGACCTGATCCCCCTGGAGCAGGTGGAGGAGTGGGCGACCCGGATCGGCGCCCGGGCGCTGGGCGCCGACGACGAGCGGCACGAGCCGGACCCGACGGCGCTCAACGCCGACGCCTTCCTGCGGGCGCTCTACCTCCAGCTCGCGTTGGGCCCGGAGCCGCCCGCCACGCGGGCCGACCTCGTGCTCACCCTGGTGCTGCTGCTGCGGGAGCTCCACCCGGAGCTGCTGGGCCGTCCCCGCTGACCCGCCGCTGACCCGCCGCTGACCCGCCGCGACCGCCGCGCGTGACGCCGGGCTGAGCGCGGGCCGTACGCCGCCCGGTCCCCGGGCGGCCGCTAACGTGCGTGCATGACCACTGACGAATCCCCCACCGTCACCGATCCCGCGGACGGCGGGATCTCCGGCCACGCCGGCGAGCTCGCGGTCGCCGTCGCGCAGGCCCACGGCGTGGAGACGATGTTCACCCTGTCGGGCGCCCACGTGTTCCCGATGTACGACGGCGCGGTGAAGTCCGCCGAGACGCCGAACCCGGTCCGGCTGCTCGACGTCCGCCACGAGCAGACCGCGGCGTTCGCCGCCGAGGCGACGGGCAAGCTCACCCGGGTGCCGGGCCTCGCCGTGCTGACCGCCGGCCCGGGCGTCACCAACGGGGTGAGCGCGATGGCCCAGGCGAAGTTCGCCGGCTCCCCCATGGTCGTGGTCGGCGGCCGGGCTCCCAACAACCGCTGGGGCACCGGGGCGCTGCAGGAGATCGACCACCTCCCGATCGTCGACCCGGTCACCAAGCACGCCCGGACGCTGATGACCGCCGACGACGTCGCCGCCGGGTTCGACGAGGCGTTCGCCGCCGCCCGGTCCTCCCACCGCGGCCCCGCCTACGTCGACGTGCCGATGGACGAGTTCTTCAACGCGGGCTCGGGGTCGTTGCCGACGCCCGGCACGTTCCGCGGCGCCGACCCCGACACCGACGCGATCGCGCGGATCGCCGCCCTGATCGCCCGGGCCGAGCGGCCGGTGCTGGTGCTCGGCACCGACGTGTGGGCCGACGGCGCCGAGCAGGCGGCGCTGCGGCTGGTCGAGGACATGCGGCTGCCCGCCATCACCAACGGCATGGGACGCGGCGTCGTGCCCGGGGGGCACCCGATGCT
This sequence comes from Nocardioides proteolyticus, assembly GCF_051280635.3. Lineage (NCBI taxonomy): Bacteria > Bacillati > Actinomycetota > Actinomycetes > Propionibacteriales > Nocardioidaceae > Nocardioides > Nocardioides proteolyticus. The sequence goes on from NZ_JBNBPO030000025.1 coordinate 28,245, forward strand.
CGTCACCAAGGCCCGCGGAGCCGCACTCGGCGGCGCCGACCTCGTCGTGGTGGTCGGCACGCCGCTGGACTTCCGCCTCGGGTACGGCGTGTTCGGCGGCAAGGACGGCGCCGACCCGGCCGCCGTCGTCCACATCGCGGACTCGGCCGACCAGCTGTCCTCGCACGCGAGCCTCGCCGACTCCGTGGCGGGCGACCTCACCGCGGTGCTCGACGGCCTCCTGGCCGAGCTGGACCGGGCCCAGCAGCCCGACCGGTCCGGATGGACCGGCATGCTGCAGGACACGGTCGCGAAGGCCAACGCCCGCGACGCCGAGCTGCTCGGCGCCGAGGCCGACCCGGTGCACCCCGCGCGGATCTACGGCGAGCTGGTCCCCCGGCTCGCCGACGACGCGGTCGTGATCGGCGACGGCGGAGACTTCGTCTCCTTCGCGGGCAAGTACGTCGAGCCGAAGCGACCGGGGTGCTGGCTGGACCCCGGCCCCTACGGCTGCCTCGGCGCCGGTCTGGGCGCCGCGATCGCCGCGCGGATCGCACGCCCCTCCTCCCAGGTGGTGCTGCTGCTCGGCGACGGCGCGGCCGGCTTCTCCCTGATGGACGTCGACACGCTGGTCCGGCACGACCTGCCGGTCGTGATGGTGATGGGGAACAACTCCGCGTGGGGCCTGGAGAAGGGCCCGATGCAGATGCTCTACGGCTACGACGTCGCCGCCGACCTCGCCCCGCGCACCTCCTACGACGGCGTGGTCGAGGCGCTCGGTGGGGCGGGCGAGACGATCACCGACCCCCGGCAGATCGGCCCCGCGCTGGACCGGGCTTTCGACGCGACTGTGCCGTACCTGCTCAACGTGATCACCGACGTGGACGCCGCCTACCCGCGCGCCACCTTCGGCATCTAGGAGTCGCCGTGACCGAGGCGACCCTGACCTTCACCGTCGACGAGGCCGACACCGCCGCCGCGCTCGGCTCCGGCAGCCTGGCGGTGCTGGGCACACCCCGGCTGCTCGCGTGGTGCGAGGCGGCGACCTGCGCGGCGCTCGAGCCGGAGCTCGCCGAGGGGCAGACCAGCGTGGGCACCCGGGTCGAGCTCGAGCACCTGGCGCCGACGCCGGTGGCCGGCTCCGTCGAGGTGACCGCGCGCGTGGTGCACGCCGACGGGCGGCTGCGGCGGTTCGCGGTCTCGGCGCGCGACGTCGGTGCGGACGGGACCGCCGGCAGGCTCGTGGGATCGGGGGAGGTCACCCGGGTCGTGGTGGACGCCGAGCGGTTCCTCGCACGCCTGCGCGGCTGAGCCGGCGGCGCGTGCCGGTGGACCCGGATTTCGGGCTCGCCACGGCGACCTGAGAGACTGGGTCGATCACGACTCCAGGAGGAACCATGGGCAAGACCGGCCGCAAGCGCCGCGCGCGCCGCAAGAAGGGCGCGAACCACGGCAAGCGCCCCAACAGCTGAGCACTGCTCGCTGACGCACAAGACCCTCGCGACGCCGTCCGGGGGTCTTCGTGCTCCCTGGACCTGCTAGCGCGGTCGGGGGAACTGCGCCCGCATGGCCAGGTCCCAGCCGCGGTCGCCCAGCACCCGGCGGGTGAGCATCGCGGCCGGAGCGGACACCGTCACGGTGTAGCGCGGCCTCGGGCGGCTCCTGGTGAGGGCCTTCTCGACCACCGCGGCGACCGCCTCCGGCGGGCCGCCGAACCTGGCCATCGGGCCGTCGTACGCCTCGTGCGTGGAGGCCTGGACGGCCGCGTTGAACTCCGCGTACGGGCCCTCGCCGGTGGGCATCCCGGCCGCGACCGCCGCGTCGAAGTTGGTGGTGATCAGCCCCGGCTCCACCAGCACGACCCGGACGCCGAAGCCGGAGACCTCGAAGCGGAGCGCGTCGGAGAGCGCCTCGACGGCGTACTTGCTGGCGTGGTAGGCGCCGCCGCCGGGGAAGGTCAGCCGGCCTCCCATCGAGCCGATGTTGACGATGCGTCCGGAGCGCTGGGCCCGCATGCTGGGGAGCACCAGCTGGGTGAGCCGGAGCAGCCCGAACACGTTGGTCTCGAACTGTCGCCGTACGTCATCGAGGTCGAGCGTCTCCAACGCACCCGACTGGGAGTAGCCGGCGTTGTTGACCAGGGCGTCGATCCGACCGGCACCGTCGAGCACCTCGCGGACGGCGGCGCTCATCGACGCCTCGTCGGTGACGTCGAGCGCCAGGGCCCGGCAGCCGGCGGCCTCCAGCCCACCGAGCGTCTCGGGGCGGCGGGCGCTGGCCCACACGTCCCAGCCGGACGCGGCCAGCCGTTCGGCGGTCGCCTTCCCGATGCCGCTGGAGCAGCCGGTGATGAGCACGGTCCTCGTCATGGCGACGATTCTCGCGCCGACCGGCGGCGTCCGCGACCTACTGGAGTCGGATCTGGATCTGCTGGATCTGGACGCGCACCCGGTCGCGCAGCTCCGCCGGGGCCTTCTCGCCGCAGGACCGGGCGACGACCGCCTTCACCGTGCGCTGGAGGTCGTAGCGCTCGAGGCAGGGACTGCAGGAGTCGATGTGCGCGCGCACGATGGCGCAGTCGCCCTCTTCGAGCTCGTTGTCGATGAGCCGGACGATCCGCTCCAGGAAGTCGGCACACTCGGCGTTGGTCGGGTCGTCGCCGTGGAGGTGCTCGTGCTGCTGCGACATCAGCGGCCTCCCTCGAGCGGGGCGTCGCCGCCGGTCCGGACGTAGTCGGAGAGCATGTCGCGCAGCTGGCGGCGGCCGCGATGGAGACGGGACATCACCGTCCCGATCGGCGTGTCCATGATCTCGGCGATCTCCTTGTAGGCGAAGCCCTCGACGTCGGCGAGGTAGACCGCGAGCCGGAACTCCTCCGGCAGCCGCTGGAGGGCGTCCTTGACCTGGCTGTCCGGGAGGTGCTCCAAGGCTTCCATCTCCGCGGACTTCAGCCCGCTGGAGGTGTGCGACTCGGCGCGGGCGAGCTGCCAGTCCTCCACGTCTCCGGTGTCGCCGGCGAGGGCCTGCTGCGGCTGTCGCTGCTTCTTCCGGTAGTTGTTGATGAAGGTGTTGGTGAGGATCCGGTAGAGCCAGGCCTTGAGGTTGGTGCCGGGCCTGAACTGGTGGAACGCGGAGAACGCCTTCGCGAAGGTCTCCTGCACCAGGTCCTCGGCGTCGGTGGGGTTGCGGGTCATCCGCATCGCGGCACCGTAGAGCTGGTCGAGGAACGGCAGCGCCTCGCGCTCGAAGCGGGCGGCGCGCTCCTCGGGCGTCTCGGTCGCGAGGTCGACCGGCGCTGCGTCGGCGCCACCCGTCTCGTCGGCGTCGAGGGACGGCAGGTCGGCGGAGGTCTCGGTCATCGCTTCCCAGCCTACGGGGCTGCTCGCGCGGGGGCGCTCCAGCGTCGCGATCATGAGGGCCGAACGCCTCAGCCGGCCCCGGCATTCCCGACGATCTCGCGGACGACCCACTCCAGGGTGCACTCGACCACGATGCTCATCGCGTCCGCCTCGGTCACCGGTCCCTGCTTGGGAACCGCCAGGCCGTGGTCGGCGCCGGGCACCACCGCGAGGTCCGTCTGCGGCGGCAGCGGGTCGGGGAACTCCTCCGGGCGCCCCATCGGGTCGCGCTCCCCCTGGACGACGAGCGTGGGGACGCCCGCGCCGGCGAGCTCCTCGAGCCGCGACCTCTCGGGCCTCCCGGGAGGGTGCAGGGGGAACGACAGCGCGAGGCAGCCGGTGGCCCCGAGCCGGGACGCGGAGCGGGCCGCCGAGCGGGCGCCCGCCGAGCGCCCACCCACCACCAGCGGCGTGCGGACCCGCAGCGCGTCCGCGGCGGCGCGCAGCCCGACGTCCAGGGTGGCCGGCGGGGTGGCGACCTTGCGCCCCGCGCGGCGCCAGGGCTGCTCGAAGCGGGCGACGTTGATCCCCTGGCCCGGCAGGTGCCGCGCCAGCGCCACCAGGTCGCGGGCGTCGATGCCGCCGCCGGCGCCGTGGCTGAGCAGCAGGGTCGCGATCGGGCGACGGGCGCGGTGCATCACGAGCCGGCCCTCGCCGTACGCGGTCGGGATCAGCCGCTCCTCGCTCACAGCAACGTCTCCTGCGAATCTCCGTCCAGGCCGTCGGGGTCGTCGAGCGGGATCGGCTCGACCAGCTCGGGTCCGTCGTTGGCGACGTTGCCGACCGCGGTCGAGACGGGGTAGGCCGTCAGGCCCGCCTGCTGGGCCGGCCGCAGCAGCGCGAGCAGGTCGTCGGTGCCGCTGCGGGGATCGAGCCAGCGGTCGCGCGCCTCGCGGTCCACCACGAGCGGCATCCGGTCGTGGATCCGGCCCAGCTGGTCGGTGGCCTGGGTCGTGATCACCGTGCAGGTCCACAGCAGCCCGCCGGTGCCGCCCGTCGCTGCCGTCCCTGCCGTCCCGCCCGTCCCGTCGTGGTCGTGCTCGGGGGGTGCCGCAGGGTTGCGCCAGATCTCGTAGAGGCCGGCCATCGCGAGCACGGAGCCGTCCTCGGGCCGGATGAAGAACGGCTGCTTCCTCCGCTTCCCCCGCGCATCGCGCTGCTGGGTCTCGTACCACTCGAAGTAGCCGTCGGCGGGGAGGATGCACCGCCGGGCGGCGAACGCCCTGCGGAAGGCCGGCTTCTCGGCGACGGTCTCCATCCGCGCGTTGATCATCCGGCTGCCGATCTTCTGGTCCTTGGCCCAGGAGGGCACCAGCCCCCACCGCAGCACGCGCAGCTGCCGCACCGACTCGTCGAGGGGCCGGCCCTCGGCGTCCTTCCGGGACCGCTCCAGCACGGCGTAGACGTCGTCGGTCGGGGCGACGTTGTAGGACGGAGGCACGACCCGGTCCAGGCGCGGGTCGAGCACCTCGAACTCCTCGGCGAGGTCCTCGGGGCTCCGACTGGAGGCATAGCGCCCGCACATGGCGTCAAACCTAGCCGGATGCCCCGGAAAGGTGCGGGTACCACAACGTCATGGCTCTGAGCAGACTGATCGCCCGGCCGCTGCTGGCGACGTACTTCGTCGCCAACGGCGCGAACGACATCACCAACGCCCCGGCACTCGCGGCGCAGGCCGCACCGGTGACCGGGAAGATCGCTCCGATGGTCGAGAACGCCGCACCCGGAAGCGTCTCCGTGCCGCAGGACCCGGTGCTGTGGGTCCGTGCCGCGGGCGCCGTGCAGGTCGCCGCCGGCCTGGCGCTGGCCCTCGGGAAGATGCCGCGGCTCTCCGCCGCGGTCCTCGGCGCGACCCTGATCCCCTCCACGGCCGCGCGCTACCGGTTCTGGGAGGCCTCGGACAAGACCGAGCGCGCCGAGCAGATGAACCACTTCGTGAAGAACGCCGCGCTCGGCGGCGGCCTGCTGATCGCCGCTCTCGACACCGAGGGCAAGCCGGGGCTCGCGTGGCGTGCGGCCCGGGCTGGCAAGGACGCCCGGCGCGAGGCCAAGCACCTGGCCAGGAGCGCCCGGCGCGAGGCGAAGCTGATGAAGGCCGAGCTCGGCTGAGGCACCCACCCCGACGGAGCCGCGCGTCGCGCCTCGAAGCGCGAGCGCGTCTCCGGCTCGGCTCCACCGGCGGGCGCGTCACTAGACTGCCGTGACCATGAGCAGCGCGTCGCCCCACCCCGACCCCTGGCCTGCGCCCACCGCCCGCGGGCCGGTCGAGGCCACGGTCACGCTGCCGGGCAGCAAGTCGCTCACCAACCGGGCACTGGTGCTCGCGGCGCTGGCCGACGGGCCCTCCGTCGTACGACGCGCGCTGCGGTCGCGTGACACGCTGCTGATGGCCGCCGCGCTGGGCTCCGTGGGCGCGGTCGTGGACACGACCGGACCGGACTGGCGGGTCACTCCGCTGGACGGTGCGGTCCCCGGCGACCGGGCCGACGTCGACTGCGGCCTGGCGGGCACGGTGATGCGGTTCGTGCCGCCCGCCGCCGGGCTCGTGCAGGGCGACGTCCGCTTCGACGGCGACCCCCACATGCGCAACCGCCCGGTCGGCGAGGTGCTGCGTGCCCTCGCCGCCCTCGGGCTCGACATCACCGGTGACGCCGGTGGCGCGGCGGACGCCCTTCCGTTCACCGTGCACGGCCGGGGCAGCGTGCCGGGCGGGACGGTGGTGATCGACGCGTCCGCCTCGTCGCAGTTCGTCTCCGCGCTGCTGCTGGCCGGTGCCCGGTTCGACGCCGGGGTCGACGTCCGCCACGACGGCAAGCCGATCCCGTCCCTCCCCCACATCGAGATGACGATCGCCATGCTGCGCGACCGTGGCGTGGAGGTGGACGACTCCGACGCCGACCGCTGGACGGTCGCGCCGGGCCCGATCGCGGCGCGGGACGAGGACGTCGAGCCGGACCTCTCCAACGCAGCACCGTTCCTGGCGCTCGCCGCGGTCACCGGCGGCTCCGTCGTGGTCCGCGACTGGCCCGGTGCCACGACGCAGGCCGGCGACGCGCTGCGTGACCTCCTCGCCCGGATGGGCTGCCGCGTCGAGCGGGTGACGGACGGCCTGCGCGTCACCGGGCCCGACGGTGGACACCGCGGGCTGCTCGGGCTGCAGGCCGACCTCCACGACGTCGGCGAGCTCGCGCCGGCGGTCGCCGCACTCTGCGCGGTGGCGTCCACCCCGTCCCACCTGACCGGCATCGCCCACATCCGCGGCCACGAGACCGACCGGATCGCCGCCCTCGCCAAGGAGCTCGGCTCCCTGGGCAGCGACGTCGTCGAGCACCCCGACGGGCTCGCGATCCGTCCCGCGCAGCTGACCGGCGGCGTCTTCCACACCTACGCCGACCACCGGATGGCGCACGCCGGGGTGGTCATCGGCGCGGTCGTGCCGGGCGTCCTCGTCGAGGACGTCGCCACCACCGGCAAGACCTTCCCCGACTTCGCGGGGTTCTGGTCCGGGCTGTTCCCGGAGGCCTGAGCCCGGATGCCGCGCTACACCGAGCACGACGTCGAGCACTACGAACGTCCCCGCCGGCGCACGCGGCCCCGCACCAAGGACCGGCCGACCTACGACGACGCGGTGGGCGGGCTGGTCATCACCGTCGACCGGGGCCGGTTCACGCTGCTCGTCGACGGCCGCACGGTGACCGCGATGAAGGCCCGCCCGCTCGGTCGCAAGGGCGTCGTGGTCGGCGACCGGGTCCGCGTGGTCGGCGACGTGTCCGGCGCCGACGGCTCGCTGGCCCGCATCGTGGAGGTCCAGGAGCGGCGCACCACCCTGCGTCGTACCGCCGACGACGACGACCCGGTCGAGCGGGTGATCGTCGCCAACGTCACCCAGCTCGTGGTCGTCACCGCCCTCGCCGACCCGGAGCCGCGGCCGAGGTGGATCGACCGGGCGCTGGTGGCGGCGTACGACGGCGGCATCGCGCCGCTGCTGTGCCTCACCAAGGCCGACCTCGCCGACCCCGAGACCCTGCTGGAGACCTACCGGTCCCTGGGCGTGCCGTGGCTGGTCACCTCGCGCGGCGATGACCGCGGGATCGTCGGGCTGGAGGCGCTCCGCGAGCGGCTGCAGGGTGAGACCACGGTGCTGATCGGGCACAGCGGCGTCGGCAAGTCGACGCTGGTCAACGCCCTGATCCCCGGCGCGGGACGCGAGACCGGGGTGGTGAACGCCGTCACCGGCCAGGGCCGGCACACCTCGACGTCCGCGGTGATGCTGCCGCTGCCGGGCGCACCCGACTCCTGGATCGTCGACACCCCCGGCATCCGGTCGTTCGGTCTCGCGCACGTCGAGCCCGAGCACCTGATCGAGGCGTTCCCCGACCTGGACGAGATGACCGAGGACTGCCCGCGCGGCTGCACTCACGGCGACGACGAGCCGGAGTGCGGCCTCGACGAGGCCCTCGCCCGCGGCGAGGCCGACCCCGACCGGGTCGCGTCCTTCCGACGCCTGCTGGCCGCCCGCTCCGTCACCGACTATTGACCGACTTGGGGTCTCCGCCCCGCGACGTGTGGCTTCGGCCCCGCGACTTTGTGGCCTCGGCCCCGCGACTTGTGGCTTCCGGTTCGAGAGTCGGGCCCGACTCTCGGGTCGGCGGACGGAAACACCGACTCGGGGGACGGAAACCCGAACTCGGCGGGCGGAAACCCCAACTCGGCGGGCGGAAACCCCAACTCGGCGGGCGGAAACCCCAACTCGGCGGAGGGGGTGGGGCAGTCAGCCCTCGAAGCCCTCACCCCAGACCGCCTGGGCGCCGGAGTCGCCGACCAGCACGACGAGGACGATCACGGCGACGGCGTCGACGGCGAGGAGCACGCCGAGCACCCACCTCGCCCAGGTCGCCCGGGGATGGAGGAGCCCGTTGAGCAACGCCATCACACCGAAGGCGACGCCCCACCACAACAGGATCACGCCGAGGTCGCGGTGGTCGTCGATCCGCTCCTTCACCGGGTTGGCGGGATCGGTGAAGAAGGGGTTGGCGTCGCGGAAGCTCTCGCCGGAGAGATAGGCGAGCACGATCGCCCCGACCGCGACCACGGCGCCGACGACGAGGGGCCAGCGGAGGCGGTCGCGCCACCGGGGCACGAGGTAGGCCAGGCCGATCAGCGCGGCGAGGGGGGTGAGCACGACGGCACCGTGCACGGCGAGCGGATGCAGGGGGAGCCCGTTGATCTCCATGGTTGAAGCCTGCACCAGTAGCGGCCACGTCAACCAGCCCCGGCCGCCGACCCACAGCCTCCCCACAGCAAACGGGGGGGTGTGCGCCTCACCGTGGCGGCCCGCGGGCGGGCGCGGGCCGTAGGGTGCCCCTGTGGCTGTCCCCGACTACACCGACGACCTCCGACTGGCGCACCTTCTCGCCGACGACGCGGACTCGCTGACCCAGGCGCGGTTCCGGGCGCTGGACCTCCACGTGATGAGCAAGCCCGACCTCACGCCGGTGACGGACGCCGACGAGGCCGTCGAGGAGTCCATCCGCCGTACGCTCCGCAAGGCCCGCAGCCGCGACGCGGTCACCGGGGAGGAGCAGGGCACGTCCGGCCACTCGCAACGGCGCTGGGTGATCGACCCGATCGACGGCACCAAGAACTTCGTCCGCGGCGTGCCCGTCTGGGCCACCCTGATCTCGTTGGTCGTCGACGACGAGGTGGTCGTCGGGGTGGTCTCCGCCCCCGCACTGCAGCGCCGGTGGTGGGCGTCGGCCGGCGGCGGCGCCTGGACCGGCAAGTCGCTGATGAAGGCCACCGAGTGCCGCGTCTCCGACGTACGACGCCTGGAGGACGCCTCGCTGTCCTATTCCTCGCTCGGCGGCTGGGAGGAGCGCGGCCTGGGGGACGACGTGCTCGGGCTGATGCGGCGCGTGTGGCGCACCCGGGCCTACGGCGACTTCTGGTCCTACATGCTCCTCGCGGAGGGTGCCGTCGACCTCGCCGCGGAGCCGGAGCTGGAGGTCTACGACATGGCCGCGCTCGACATCATCGTGCGCGAGGCCGGCGGCCGGTTCACCTCCCTCGACGGCCGCGACGGGCCGTGGGGCGGCAACGCGCTCGCCAGCAACGGCCACCTGCACGAGGCCGCGCTCTCCTACCTCGGCAGCGTCACCGGCGGCGACGACCCGGACTGGCCCCGCACCGGCCCGGGCACCGTCTCCGACCTCCGCGCCCACCGGCAGCGTGTAGCCGAGGACGACGCCGACCAGTAACCTGCCTCACATGCGCATCACCGACGTGCTCAACGCCAAGCCGAGCAAGGACGTGGTCTCGATCAGCCCCGACGCGGGGGTCAAGGAGCTGATCGCCACCCTCGCCCAGCACAACATCGGTGCGCTCGTGGTCAGCGCCGACGGCTCCTCGCTCGACGGCATCGTCAGCGAGCGCGACGTGGTGCGCCGCCTCCACCAGGACGGCACGGTCGTCAACAACACCGTCGGTGCGATCATGACCGAGGACGTGCGGACCTGCTCCCCCGACGACGAGCTCGACGACGTCATGCAGCTGATGACCCAGGCCCGGTTCCGGCACATCCCGGTCTGCGACGACGAGCGCAACCTGGTCGGCATCGTGAGCATCGGCGACATCGTCAAGCACAAGATCGACCAGCTGCAGTTCGAGCGCGACCAGCTCGACCACTACGTGCACCAGACGTAGGGCTCCGGGCTCCGCCCGCTACGTGGCGGCGCGGCGCGCGACCTCCGCCACGGCCGCCAGGAAGACCGGCCGCCAGCGTTGGACGTCCAGCACCACCGAGGCGTGCCCACCGGGCGCCTCGTGCACGGTCGCCCCGGGGATGGCCGCGGCGAGCGCGCGCTGACGGACCGTCGGGATGGCCCGGTCGCGCGCGGTGACCACCACGGCCACGGGCACGTCGACCTCGCCCAGCCAGGGCCGGGCGTCGAACGAGCCCAGCGCCCCGAGCACCTCCGGGAGCGCCCACGCACTGGTGCTCCGGAGCTCGGCCCACGCCCACGCCGAGAGGTCCGTCCCGCGTGGCGGCACCTCGGGCAGCGCGCCGTGCACCAGGCCGACCCGCGTGCGGTAGTGGCTGCGCAGCGCCGCGTTCGCCAGGCCGAGCACGGGATAGAAGACCGCGTCGCCCAGGCTCCCCCGCCAGCAGCCGGCGGTGGACGCCAGCACCAGGCCGCCGGTGCGGTCGGGGTGCCGGCGCCAGAACACCTGGGCGAGCGCGCCGCCCATGGAGTAGCCGACGGCGACGACCTCGTCGATCCCGAGCACGTCGAGCAGCGCCGCGGCGTCGTCGACGCACTCGTCGATGTCGAACCGGTCGGAGAGGATGCCGCGCCCGTGCCAGCGCTGGTCGAGCATCACCAGCCGGTAGTCGCGCCGCAGCTCGTCGATGGTGCTGAACCAGGTGAGGTACGACGTCGTGGCGAGCCCGTGGAAGAGCAGCAGGGTCGGTGCGCCGGGGCGCGGGGCGCCGGTGTCGATCGCGAACACCTTGCCGCGGCCGGGAAGGTCGACCAGCGCCCCCTCCGGCAGGTCGGGCAGGTCCGGGAAGCGCTGGGTGCGGCGGATCCCGACGCGGACCCCGTGCACCGCGGCCCGGCCACTCGCTCGACCGGCGAGAGCAGCGGCGCCCAGCGCCCTGCGTCCGACGGCCCTGATCAGCGGTCCCGTCATGCGCTCGCCTGGTGGGCGCCGCCCGACGCCGCCCCCCGCGCCCGCCCGGACACCTGCTCGGCCGGTCGCTCGACGTCCAGCTCCGCCAGCGCTGCCGGGAAGTACGACGCCAGGGCGGCCACGTCGGGGAGCAGGTCGGGGCAGGCCAGGAGGGAGAAGTTCATCCGGTCGACGTAGGACCAGACGGTCACGTTGAGGCCGATGCCGTCGACCAGCGGGCCGACGCTGAACAGGTCGACCAGCCGCGCACCCCCGACGGTCGCGGGCTCGCGCGGGCCCGGCACGTTGGACACGATGACCGAGAACGGGGCCGGGTGCCACGACGCCGCCCGCAGCCGCGAGTAGGCCCGCACGGCGAGCGCGAACGGGCGCGGCGGGGTGAACTGGGTCCAGTCGGCGAGGATCGAGGTGCCGAGCCGGGCCTGGATCCGCTTGGCCTGCGCCGTCGTCTCGGCGATCCGGCGCAGCCGAGCGACCGGGTCGTCGACGTCGGTGGCGAGCGTGGTGAACAGGTTGGAGACCCGGTTGCCGCCCAGCCGCGGGACCGCGTCGCGCTCGTCGGCGCTGATCGGCACGCCGGCGAGGAGCGACGACGACGGCGTCTCGCCGTGGGCGGCCAGCCAGCGGCGGAGCGCGCCCGAGGTGACGCCGAGCACGACGTCGTTGAGCGTGGTGCCGGGATGCTGCGCGCGGACCCGCTTGAGGTCGGCCAACGGCAGCGTCACCGTGGCGAAGGAGCGCATCGGGGTGAGCGAGCCGTTGAACGACACCCGCGGCGCGTGCAGCACCGGCAGCGGCGTCCGCACGCCCCCGCGGCGCTCGCGCAGGGCCGCGAGCACGCCCCGGACCGTGCGCGCCAGCAGGCCGGGGATGGTCCGGATCTGCGTGGTGGCGTCGTGCAGCGCGTGGCGCACCAGCAGCGCGCGGCCCGGCAGCCGCTCGGTGACGTCGTACTCCTCCTGGACCGCCTCGGGCGCGGCCGCGGACCGCACGTCGGTCACGTTCGCCAGCAGGGCGTTGGCCGCGGCGCCGTCGGCCAGGGCGTGGTGCATCTTGCCGACCACCGCGACCCGGCCGCCCTCGAGGCCCTCGCAGTAGTGCAGCTCCCAGAGCGGGTGCCGGCGGCTCAGCGGGGTGCTCGCGATCATCCCGACCAGCTGCTCGAGCTCGCGCATCGACCCGTCGCCGCCGAGCCGGTGGCGGCGGATGTGGTGGGCGACGTCGACCCGGGGCAGCGTCACCCACACCGGGTGGTTGAGCCCGAAGGGCACCTCGACCACCCGGCGGCGCAGCGGCGGCAACCGCTTGAGCCGGGCGAGCAGGCCGGAGACGAACGCGTCGTAGGTGACCTGCTGGTCGGCCTCGAGGATCGCGATCTTGAGGGTGTGCATGTGCACCGACGGCGTCTCCATGTAGAGGAACCCGGCGTCGATGCCGGCCATCCGCTCGATGGCCGGGCGCCTGCGCCGCCCGCTCACCGCACGGCTCCGGGGAGGTCACGGGGCACGACCTTGCCGGAGGCGTTGCGGGGCAGCGCGTCGAGGAAGACGACGTCGCGCGGGACCTTGTAGCCGGCCAGCTCCGAGCGCACGTGGGCCTTGAGGTCCTCCACCGCGACGTCTGCGCCGTCCTTGACCACGACGTAGGCGGCCAGCCGCTGCCCGAAGGCCTCGTCGTCGACGCCGACCACCGCCACCTCGCGCACCGCCTCGTGGAGCCCGAGCACCTTCTCCACCTCGAGCGGGTAGACGTTCTCGCCGCCGGAGACGATCATGTCGTCGTCGCGGCCCACGACGTAGAGCCGGCCGGACTCGTCGAGCTTGCCGACGTCGCCGGTCACCATGTGGTCGCCGACGAACTCCTTCTCGGCGCCCGCGGTGTAGCCGTCGAACGGCGAGGCGCCCCGCACCAGGATGCGGCCGACCTCGCCGGGCGGCACGTCGCGGCCGTCCTCGTCCACCACCTTGACCAGCGTGCCGCGGACCGGGCGCCCGGCGGTGTCGGGAGCCTGCCTGAGGTCGCCGGGCCGGGCCACGCTGATCTGCCCCGCCTCGGTCGCGTTGTAGCTGTTGTGCACGATGTCGCCGAAGCGGTCCATGAACGCCGTCACCGACTGGGGCCGCATCCGCGAGCCGCTGGCCGAGACGAAGCGCAGCGAGCGCAGGGAGTAGCGGTCGAGGACCTCGGCCGGGAGGTCCATGATCCGCTCCAGCATCACCGGCACCACGCTCAACCCGGTCGCCCGGTGGTCGTCGACCAGCGCCAGGGTCCGCTCCGGGTCGAACCTCCGGCGGGTGACGACCGTGCAGGTCATCGTGGCCGCGATCACGAGCTGCCCGAAGCCCCAGGCGTGGAACATCGGAGCCGCGACCACGACGGTCTCCTCACCGCGCCACGGGATCATCTCGAGCATGCCGGCGAGCTCGTCGGCGCCTCCGCCGCTGCGGCGGGCGCCCTTCGGCGTGCCGGTCGTCCCGGAGGTCAGCAGGACGACGCGGCCCCGCCCCGAGGGCCGCGGCGGCGCCTCACCGGCGTGGATGGCGATCAGCTCCTCCATGGTGAGCCTCGTGCTGCCCGCAGGAGAGTCGGCCGGCCGGTCGGCCTCGGTCCAGCCGAGCACCTCCACCAGCCCGGGCAGCCGCTCCCTGGCCGCGGCGACCACCCCGGCGAACTCCTCGTCGTAGAGGATCACCCGCGCGCCCTCGCGCTCCATCACGTCGGCGAGCTGCGGGCCGGAGAAGCCGGTGTTGAGCAGCAGCGCGTCGGCGCCGAGCCGGGCGCTGGCCAGCAGCGCGTCGACGAACCCACGGTGGTTGCGGCACAGCACCGCCACCACGTCGACGGGCGCGCCGTTGACGTCGACCAGCCCCGCGGCGAGGGCCGCAGCCCGCTCCTGCAGCTGGCGCCAGGTCAACGAGCCGCGCTCGTCGACCAGCGCGGTGCCGTCCGGGCGTCGTACGGCGGCGAGGGCGAAGCTGGCGGTGGCGCTGGTGCCCTGCTCGCGGATCACCCGCACCAGCCCGGCGTACTTCGCCGGGCTCATCGGCACCAGCATCCGGCTCCGCACCAGGACCCGGAACACCCACAGCTGGGTGCGCAGGGCGTGGAGCAGGCCGAGCGGGACGCGGAACAGTCGGGTCATCGCGCTCACCCCAGCACCGGGAACCGGCGCTCACGAGCGAGCTCGGAGAGCGCGTCCTGCATCCGCTGCCGGACGACGCGGTCCACCTCCGCGATCTCGGGCTCGGGACCGAACTCGGCGGCGACGTCGATCGGGTCGAGCACCCGGGTGGTGATCTTCGTCGGGAGCGGGAGGTTCGGCGGGAAGGCGGGCACCAGCCCGAAGGGGAAGCCGACCGCGAGGGGGAAGAGGTCGCTGCGCATCAGCCTGCGCAGCGGGGACCGGCGACCGATCCACTCGCCCCTGGTCAGGAAGAGCTGGGCCTCCTGGCCGCCGATGGACACGACGGGCACGATCGGCACTCCCGCCTCGAGCGCGGTGCGGACGTAGCCGGTGCGGCCGTTGAAGTCGACCACGTTGGCCTTGCGGGTCGGACGGAAGGTGTCGTAGTCGCCTCCGGGGAAGACGATCGTGACGCCGCCGCTGACCAGCGCCTCGTGGGCGTTCTCGCGGGTGGCCGGCAGGAAACCGAACTTGCGGAAGACCGGACCCGCCGCACCCGTGAAGAGCATGTCGTGCGCCAGGCAGTAGAGCGGGCGCCGGGCGCCGAAGGTGTCGGCGAAGGCCACCGCGATGATCGGCACGTCCATGGCGAGCAGGCCGCCGGAGTGGTTGCCGACCATCAGCGCGCCGCCGTCGGGCACCTTCTCCATGCCGCGGACGGTGGAGCGGAAGTAGGTCCGCATCGCCAGCTTCAGCGCCGGCAGCACCGTCGCCACGTACGCCGGGTCGCGGCCGGCCAGGGCGCTCACCGGAGCACCGCCTCGCGGCCCGGCAGGACCCGCCCCCAGCCGAACGGCTCCCACGACGCGGGATCCTGCTGGAGCCGGTCGACCACCACGCCCAGGACGAGCGGGTTGGCGACCATGCCGATGTGGCTGCTGACGACCTCCACGTTCTCGGCCGGCGGGTCGGAGCGCTCGTCGACCGTGCAGCCGTGCCAGGGCACGATCCCGTCGGTCCGGGACCACACCGCGGTCACCGGCACCGGCAGCGGCTCGCGGAGGGCAGCCACGATCTCGCGGGCGTTGTCGACGATCCCGTGCCGGACGCGGGAGCGCTCGAAGAGCGCGGTGGCCCGGGTGCGCTCCCCCTCGGCGCGCCACGGGGAGCCGAGGCAGACCACCTGACGCACGCGGTCGGTGTGCTCGTGGGCGAGCCAGCGGGCGAGCAGGCCGCCGAAGCTCCAGCCCACGACGCTCACCGGCTCGCCGTAGCGGTCGGCGAGCGCCGCGAAGCGCTCGGGCAGGCCGCTCACGATCCGCTCGGTCAGCCCGTGGTTGCTGCCCAGGCCCCAGCCGTGGACCCGCCACCCGCGCCGGCGGAGATGTCCACGCAGGCGTCCGGTCATCGCGTCCTGCGCCGAGAAGCCCGGCAGCACCAGCACCGGTCGCCCCTGGCCGAGGTCCCGGGCGGGGGTCGCGAGGTCGAGCAGCCGCGAGGCGCCGTACTCGACGGCGAAGCGCGGGACCTCCGCGAGCGTCAGCGCGCGCGACGGTCCGCCGCTCCCGTCCCGGGCAGCGTGGCGCTCACCCTCGAAGTCGTACACCGGAGCCCCCATGTAGAACACGTTCTAGTTTCCCGTCGAGTATCACCCTGGGACCGCCGTCCGGGCAAGCCGACGGAGCCAGATCACGTGCCGCGGCGCCGCCCCCCGCGACCGCGACGCCCGGGAACCCGCCGCCACAGGCGTACCCCGAGACGACGCACCCGAGCCCGGGTCCGCTCGACCGCCGCCCGCCACGGCACCGACGCCAGCGAGAAGCGGGCGGCCACCCGGCGCCACCACGGGGTGGCCCGGCGGATCCGCGCGAGCGCGGTGTCCACGTCGGCCCAGTAGGCCCGGGCCTCGTCGAGCGTGGGCCGGACCGGACCGTAGACGTGGCGGTCGGCGGCGTGCGCCAGCGCGACGACCGGCACCGCGTCGTAGCGCACCGCGGTGGCGTAGGCGCTCTCCCGCCGGGTGGCGCCCGGCGCCGGACGGACGCCCAGGTCGCGCATCCGGTCGGCCAGCTCCCGCCACGCGCCGGTGAGCCGGAGGGTCGCGTCGGCCGCCCTCCTGCGGCGACGACGGCGCACCGCCTTGAACAGCAGCACTCCCCACAGCGGCGAGAGGAGCAGCGCGACCTTGGCGACGTCGAGCACCACCCCGAGGACGGTGCCGAGGACCTCCAGGATGTCGAGGCCCCGGCGGCGCCCGTCGCCCTGCTGCAGGTTGTCCGTCGCCTCCTTGGGCTCCCCCGGGACCCGCGGCGGCTGCAGCACCTGCGGCTGCGGCTCCTCGTCGGGGTCGTCGTTGGGCCGGCGCAGCTTCTGGTCCTCGGGAGGGGTGGGCTCGAAGGGCACCCACCCGGCACCCTCCAGCTTGACCTCGGTCCAGGCGGTGACGTCCTCCCCGCGGACCGGTCCGCCCCCAGGCGGCACCTTGAAGCCGATGACGACCCGGATCGGCAGGCCGAGCCGCTGGCCGGCCAGCGCCATCGCGGCGGCGTACTGCTCGGCGTTGCCCACCGGGTGGGCGGTCTTGGTGAGCACCGCCAGCCGGCTGGCGCCGTGCCCGGCCGGGACGTAGTCGTCGATGCCGTCGGAGTAGAAGCCGCGCTCGCGGAAGGAGTCGCGCAGGAACTGGGCGAGCCGGCCGCCCGTGCCGCCGCTGAAGCCGGCCTCCGCCTGCCAGCGCTGGATGCGGTCCATCAGTTCCTCCGGCACGATCGCCGGCGGCGGGAGCGAGACCGAGGCATCCGCCTCGAGCACCGCGATCTCCTCGTCGACCAGCGGCCGCGGGACGACGGCCTCGATCTCGAACGTCGTGCCCTGCTGGACGCCGCCGATCTGGGCCACGGTGCCGGTCTGGCGGTTGACCACGAGCTCGGCCGCCGCCCGGTCGTCGGTGCGCCCGTCCCGCAGCGGCGTCAGCGACAGCGTCTCGCCGACCGTCGGGACCCACACCCCGGTGTAGTCGCCGATGGTGATCCGGCCACGCACGGTCGCCTCGACGTTGGCGTCGGGGTCGTTGCGCAGCCGGCGGAACGTGCCGGAGTCGTGCGGCGTCCCGGGCGCCCCGGAGACGTTCCAGACGATCCCGTCGTAGGTGTCCATCGTCGCGAACCGGACCAGCGTCCCGCTCTCCAGCCCGTCCACGGTGAACAGCGTGGTGCCGGTCCGCACCGGCTCCTTCTTGTAGGCGCGGAACTTCGCCAGCGGGCTGGGATAGTCGCGGGGGTCGAACGGCGGCTCGACGTGGTCGCGCAGCACCACCCGCGGCACCGCCGGGTCGCCGAGCGAGCCGACGCCCACCGCGGCGGCGCCCGCGACGACGACCACGCCGACGGTCGCGCCGACCCGCCGCACCCAGCGCGCGCGGATCTGCCCGAGCGCCCGCCAGCGCAGCCACACGATCCCGACCGCCGCCAGACCGAGACCGCGCGGGACCACCGCGCCGGCCTCGATGTCGCCGAACGCGGAGGCCGTCACCAGCGCCGCCCCCAGGACGCCCGCCGCGAGGCCCGGCCAGGGCGACCGCCACAGGAGCACCGTCGCCAGGAGGCCGGACGTCAGCGCCGTCGCCAGCGGCACCACCAGCACCACCCCGGTCTCGCCGAGCGGCGCCGGGAGGGTGAGCGCCTCCCGCCAGGCGCGCACCAGACCGACCACCAGGTCGCGCAGCGAGTCGGGCGTGGGCACGAGGCCCCCGCGCGCCCGCGCGGGAGCCACGACGGCGGAGCCGACGGCGAGGTACGCCGCGGCGGCGGCCAGGAGGGTGAGCCACGGCCCCCAGCGCCACCGCGCACCCAGCCACCCCACGCCGACGCCGAGCACCAGGCCCACCACGACCGCGACCAGCCACCGCTGGCCGGCGTAGGCGGCTCCGAGCGGCCAGCAGCACGCGACACCCAGCACCACCACGAGCACCGCGTCGACCGTCGCCAGCCGCCACGACGGCGCGGACCCGGCGCGCCGGACCCGCTGCGGGACGACGGTGACCGGACGGCCGCCGGGAACGCTGCTCACGCCGCGACCCGTCGTACGGCGACCGCGAGCTCCTCCAGCCGCCCGACCGTGGCCACGGCGAGGTCGCCGAGCCACCGCACCGAGGGCTGCTCCCCCACGATGCAGCGCACCGCGATCACCCGGGTGTCGACGGCGAGCTGCTGGCGGGCCCGGCGCAGCTCGGTGACGCTGACTCCGGAGCCGACGCACAGCGCGATCACGCTGGCCGTGAGCTCGTCGCCGCTGAGCCGGCGCGCGACGTCGACCAGGCGGCGCGCCTGCCACCCGTAGGCCAGCCCGGAGAGCCCGTCCAGGAACCGCTGCAGCCCGCCGGCGGGGAGCGAGGCGTGGGAGCAGGCCGCGCTCAGCTGCTGCCCGTCGAGCAGCGCCTGCGTGCCCAGGGAGCCGGCGATGGAGATCGCGAGCTCGAACTCGTCGTCGCTGGCGTAGTCCTCCAGGCGCGAGCTGACGACGGTGAGCAGGTGCGAGCGCCGGGTCTCCTCGAACTGTCGGACCATCAACGAGCCGGTCTTGGCGCTGGACCGCCAGTGGATGTGACGCCGGTCGTCGCCTGGAACGTAGCCGCGGAGCGCGTGGAACGACACGTCGTTGTCGGAGATCTTCGGCACGGTGCGGCCCTCGAGGTCGCGCACCAGGCCGGCCGCGGAGCCCTCGACACGCAGCGTCTTGGGGTGCACGTAGAGCGTGTCGACGCGGCTCAGGTGCCGCTCGCGGCGGAGCAGGGCCAGCGGGTCGGCACGCACGGCGGTCACCGGCCCGACCTCGAGCACGGCGCGGTGCGCGGTGGGGATGGCGAACAGCTCCTCGTGCTCGGCGCCCGGGGCCAGACCAGGGAGCTCGAAGACGGCCCGCCCGGCGCCGACCGGGAACTCGACCACCAGCGGCCTCGACCGCCGCTGCGTCGGGTTCGACACCGTGAGGTAGCCGTTGGCGCGCTCGCCCACGATGACCCGGTCGCGGGCGAGGTCGAGCCGTGCCGCCAGCGGCTGGCGCCCGACCACGAAGAGCACGGCGATGGCCAGCACGAACGCGAGGAAGACCCCGCCCACGACGAGCTCGCGCCAGTGCAGCAGCGGACCCGCCACCAGCTGGGCGAGCGCCAGGACCGCGACCGCCCAGCCCGCCGGTGTCACCGCCCCGACGACCGGGCCGAGCACCCGCCGCAGCCGGGCTGACCGCTGGACGAGTCGGTCGCGCAGCCCGCCGGTCACCGCCCGGCGGCGCCGGGCGAGATCTGTCAGGCGCCGGCGCAACGCGCCCGCCGCGGAGCGGGACCTCATCGGGCGACCGGCTCCTGGGGCACCGCGACCCGGTCGAGGACCCGTCGTACGACGTCCTCGGCGGTCGTGCCCCGGAAGTCCTCCTCGGGGTCGAGCACCATCCGGTGCGCCAGGACCGGCACGGCGAGGGTCTTGACGTCGTCGGGCACGACGTAGCCACGGCCGAACGCCGCCGCCCAGGCGCGGGCCGCGCGCACCAGGGCGAGGCCGGCGCGGACGCTGGTGCCGAGGACCACCTCCGGTGCCGTGCGGGTGGCCTCGGTGAGGGTCGAGACGTAGTCGAGGATCGCCGGCTCCACGTGGACCTGCTGCGCGAGCCGGATCATGTGCAGCACGTTGTCGCCGCTGATGATCGGGCGGAGCACGGCGGCGGCCTTGCCCTTCGGCGCGTTGGCGAGGATCCGCACCGTGCTCTCGTGGTCGGGGTATCCCAGCGAGGCCTTGACCAGGAAGCGGTCCAGCTGCGCCTCCGGCAGGCGGTAGGTCCCGGCCTGCTCGATCGGGTTCTGGGTCGCGATCACCATGAACGGCTGGTCGACGGGGTGGGTGACGCCGTCGACGGTGACCTGGCTCTCCTCCATCACCTCCAGCAGCGCCGACTGCGTCTTGGGCGACGCCCGGTTGATCTCGTCGGCCAGCACCACGTTGGCGAAGATCGGCCCCCGGTGGAACTCGAACTCCTGGCTGCGCTGGTCGTAGATCGTCACTCCGGTCACGTCGCTGGGGAGCAGGTCCGGCGTGAACTGGATCCGGTTGTGGTTGCCCTCGATGGTCTGCGCCATCGCCCGCGCCAGCGACGTCTTGCCCGTGCCGGGGTAGTCCTCGAGCAGCAGGTGGCCCTCGGCGAGCAGCGCCACGAAGGCGAGCTGGACGACCTCGGTCTTGCCGAGGATCGCCTGCTCGACGTTGGCCACGAGCCGGGCGAAGGTCTGGGAGAACCACTCGGACTGCTCCGGGGTTAGTGACATGGGGGTCCTGTCGGCTACCGCGTGAGGGTGTTGGAGCGGAACTGGCTCGAGACGACGAACGCGCTGCCGCTCCCGGTGAACCAGCACCGGTTGCTGCCGCCGACCCAGTAGTCGAACCTGCCGTTCACCGTCTGGGTGAGGCTGCCGCAGTTGTCGGGCTTGAAGGCCGTCAGCCCGTCGAGGTTGGCGTGCGCGGGGCGGTCCTCACGAATGAACCCGTCGCCGTGGACGGCGATGGCGCAGGCACCGTGGAGCTGGCAGTTCGCGAACCGGATGCTGAGCTCCTTCTGCTTCGAGGTCCCGGTCAGGGTGACCACCTCGCTGTACCTCCGCTCGTCGTCGGCCTCCGAGACGGTCCGGGCCTTGATCGCGCGGGAGGAGCCGCCCTCGGCGACCTCGCCCTGGTAGGCCTGGCCCGAGCCCATGTCGACCCACGTCTGTCCGCCGTCGTCGCTGACCTGCAGCCCCGAGACGTCCATGCCGTTCCCGGCGCCGGCGTAGAGCTGGAGGTGGATGTTGTAGAAGCTGTTGCTGCTGGTGTCCCCCGTCCTCGGCGGGTCGGGCCTCCCCCACGTCTGGATGTCGCCCAACGGCGCGGAGTCGCCGGTGATCGCACGGTCGCCGTTGTAGGTGACCGCCCACACGCTGATCGCGTGGGTGCCGTTGCTGGGGAAGGTGATCGCGGCGCCCCGGTCGCCGGGTGCCGACCCCACCGTGGTGCGCCAGCCGGTGCTGGACTCGAGCACGTAGTGGCGGACGGGGAGGCCGCCGTCGTCCGCGGGCGGGTCCCAGGCGATGCGCGCGGTGCGGTCGGCCGGGGACTCCCCCACCTCGCGCAGGTTGCGGACCGGTCCCGCCCTGGTCCACGGCCGGCCGGACGCGCTCGGACTGCGGTCGCTGGTGCCCGCGTCGTTGGTCGCGGCGACGGTGAAGGTGACGGTCCGCCCCTTCTGGATCCCGTCGGTCTCGTCGAAGGTCTTCGACGTGGTGGAGCCGTCCACGACGTAGGTGGAGCGCGCGCACCCGTCGCAGGTGATGGTGTAGCCGGACACCGGGTTGCCGTTGCTCTGCGACTCCGTCCACCTCGGCCACTCGATCCGCACCCAGGGGCGCTGGGTGTAGCTGTCGGCCTCGCTGGCCGTGAGGCGCGGAGCGACGCCGGACCGCAGGGGGACGCCGAACGGAGCCACGGCCCGGGAGGCGCCGGAGAACTGCCGCCGCGGCTCGACCTCGTTGACCGCGCGGATCTCGAAGGCGTACGGCGTGCCGTTGGTCAGCCCCGGGATCGTCATCGACGTCGCGTTGCCGGGCGCCTGCCAGGTCTTGGCGCTGCCCGCCTCCTTGATCTCGTACGCCGTGATCTCGGAGCCCTCGTTGGCCGGTGGCGTCCAGCGCACGGTGAGCCTGCGGTCCATGCTGGTGCCGGTGGGCTTGGCCGCGACCACGATCGTGGGCGGCGCCATCAGGTCGGGTGCCTTGTTGGGCTCGACCGGCTCCGAGGGCGGGCTCGGCTCGCTGCGACCCTCGGCGTTCACCGCGCGCACGGTGAAGGTGTAGGTCCGGCCCGGGGTGAGGTCCAGCAGCCGGCAGGTGGTCGCCTGGCAGGTCTGCTCGAAGCCGTCGGAGCCGGACACCTCGTAGCCGGTGATGGCGGCGCCGTTGTCCGCCGGCTCGCGCCACGACAGCACGGCCGAGGACGCCTCGACCGACGACACCGTCGGCCGCGACGGCGCGTCCGGCTCGGCCACCACGGTGACGTTGATCCGGCCGACCACCTCCCGGCTGCGGTCGCCCGACGCGTCGGCCACGGTCAGCTTGATCGTCGACGTCCCCGACGAGGTCGGTGTGAAGGCGACGGTGGACCCGTCCGCCTCGAGGCCGGTGAGCCGTCCGCCGCCCTCCACCCGGGGGTCGCGGACCTCGATCGGCTCGCCGGGATACGGGTTGACGGCGTGGTCCGCGACGTCGACCTCCATCCGCCGGTCGCGCTCGGCGGTGACGTTGATGACCGGGACCTGGAGCAGCGGTCGGTCGCTGTCGACCACCTCGACGGTGACCGTGCCCTCGGCCCGGCCCCCCTTCCCGTCGTCGGCGACGACGTCGACCTCGAGGGTCTGGCCGTCCTCGGCGCCACTGGCCGCCTCGACGGCCAGGATGCTCGTCCCCGCGTCGATGTCCGCCTCGAGGCCGTCCGCCGCGGCCGCGACGCGGTAGGTCATCGCGGCCAGGTCGCCGTCGTTCGCGTCCCGGGTCAGGCCGGCCAGGTCGACCTCCGCGGGATCGCCCGAGGTCGTCACCTCGACCGCCGCGTCGCGCATGGTGGGAGCCACGTTGCCCGCCGGCTCGACGTCGACCGGGATGGTCAGCAGCGAGCTCAGCGCCGCGTCCTCCGCCGCGCTCCGTCCGTCGGTCACCTCGACGGTGACCGATGCGGTGCCGACGTGGCCGCGGGTGGGCGTGAACTCGAGCGACGTCGGCGCGTCCTCGACCGGGCGGACGACGCCGTTCACCGCCGTGGGTGTGGAGTCCGGCACGATCCGCGGCTCGCGGCCGGCCCGGGTGACGACGAGCTCCGCGAGATCGAGGACGACCGGCTCGCCGGCGACCGTCTCGACCGGGATCCGGTCGGCGTCGGTCGTCAGCTGCGGCGGCACGTTGTCGGTGCCGGTGACGAAGACGACGCCGAAGGTGGCCGGCGACTCCTCGTCGGCGTCGTCGAGGCGGTACAGCACCACCTGGTCCTCGGCGGTCAGCTCGACCTGCACCGTCGAGCCGCCGACGACCTCGCAGTCGGCCTTGCTGCCGGCGTCGCAGTCGACGACCCGGAGGTCGGCCTTGGCGCCGTCGAAGTCGACGTCGTTGCCGAGCACCTCCACCTCGACCTCGGCGCCGGGCTCCCGGCCGATGATGTCGCCGAGCTCCGCGACGTCGTCGTGCGCGATCGGCGCGTAGAAGGGCGCACTGCGGCTGGCGGACACCTTCAGCACGGCGTTGTCCTCCGCACCGGCCCCGTCGCGGATGGTGTAGCCGATGTTGGTGGCGGCGACACCCTCCTCCGGGGCCTCGCCGACGGCCACCTCGACGAACCCGTTCTCGTGACGGGTGTCGACGGTGGAGTTGAGTCCCTCGATGCGGAGCGGGTCGTCGTCGGGATCGACGTCGTTGGTCAGCACGTTGTAGGAGATGGTCCGCCCCGGCTGGACCAGCACGCTGTCGTCGAGCGCGACGGGTCGCTGGTTCTCCTCCTCCTGCGGCACCACGCCCAGCCGCACCTCGGCGACGCCCGTGGCGCCGTACTTGTCCTGCACGAGGATCTGGAAGAAGTCGGTGCCGGTCCTGCCGTCGAAGGCCTCGTAGCGGATCCAGTCCACGCCGGTGTCCACGATCCGGCCGAACGACGGCGCGGTGAGGACGCCGCGGAAGGCCACCGCGTCGCCGTCGGGGTCGGCGCCCGTCGTGTCGACCGGGATCACCTTCGGGCGCCCGCTGATGACGCGCTCGATGATCGGCTGGGGCACCGGGGCGTGGTTGTTCTTCGCCGAGTCGGCCACGACGAAGATGGCCACCTCGGCGGTGGCCTTGAACCCGTCGGTGTCCCGGACGCCGTAGATCACCGAGTAGCTCCCCGGCCTCTCCGGCGCGCGCAGGCGCAGGGAGTCGCCCGCGACCCAGACGTCGAGCTCCTGCTCGTTGATCAGGTCGGACTGGAACAGCCGCGGCTTGCCGCCGTCGGGGTCGGAGTCGTTGGCGAGGACCGGGACCGACGTCACCGACCCGGCACGCACCGTCACCTGGTCCTTGTTGGCGACCGGACGCCGGTTGACCTGCGTCGACTGGCGCTGGGCGACCACCAGGTGTCCCACCACCGAGCTGCGCCCGTCGGAGACGACGTAGTCGACGGTCGCCTGCTGGCCGGCGAAGTCGGCCGCGGAGCTGATCACGGCGAGGCGCTTGTCGACGACCGAGACCTTGACACCCGGGATCGAGGGACGGCCGATCCGCTTGACGACGAGGACGTCGCCGTCGGGGTCGAGGTCGTTGAGCAGCAGGTCGACCTGGGCCGTGCCGCCCGGGGAGATCACGGCCTTGTCGCCCACGGCCACGGGAGGCCGGTTGTCCTTCGGCGGCGACTCGATGTCCAGCCGGACGACGGAGGAGCGGGTGGCGGAGGAGTTGTGGGCGCTGTAGGAGAGGTAGTAGCTCCTCGCCTTGTCGGAGCGGAAGGTGAACGTGCCGGACTCCAGGTCCCGGGTGACCTCGGTGCCGGCGTCGTTGCCGATCACCTTGACGCTCTTGAGGGTCAGCTCGCGGCCCTCGGGGTTCCGGTCGTTGGTGAGCGGCTGGACCACGATCGCGGTTCCGGCGACCCCGGAGGCGAGGTCGGGCACCAGCTCCGGCGGAGCGGTGTCGCCCAGCACCTGCACGGGGAGCTTGCCGACGAGCCGGTCGTGGCCGTCCTCGATGGTGTACTGGATCTCGGTGACCCCGCCGCCGGCTCCGGTGTCGCTGAAGGTGATGGTCCCGTCGGGACGGAACTCCACCTCCCCGCCGCGGGCGGTGGCGTCGGTCAGGGTGAGGTCGTCCCCGTCGAAGTCGTAGAAGTCGGCGAGCAGGTAGTGGCTGGCGGTGGCGCCGCGGGCGACCGCGAGCCGCGGCTCCCGCTCGGGCATCAGCTGCGGCTTCGCGTGCTGCGAGTCCTCCCGGATCTGCAGCGACACCTCCGCCCAGCGCTCCTCGTTGACGCGCCCGTCGGTGACGTAGTAGCGGAACCTCGAGGTGCCCCGGGCGTCGGCCGGGACGCTGACCTGCAGCTGGGTGCCGCCGCCGACGATCTTCACCTCGAGCTCGGGACCGCTGACGTGCTGCGTCTTGGAGATGCTGAGGATGTCGCCGTCGGGGTCGTGGTCGTTGAGGGCCACGACGGGAAGCACCGTGGAGCGGCCGGGCCGGGCGCCCAGCTCGTCGTCCTCGGGCTCGGGCGGGCGGTTCTCCTGGTCGGGGACCTCCTCGGTGACCTCCTTGAGCTTGGAGCGGTTCTCGTTGCGCGGGTCCACCGAGGGCCAGTTGTCGACCTTCGCCTTGCCGGGGTCCTGGACGAGCCAGGTGTCGCCGGTGAAGGTGTCGTTGAGCACCACGACGTCGCGGTTGACCCGGAACTGCAGCTCCGCCCCGGGCTGCATCGCGGGGATCGGGGCGGTGTCGTCGAAGGAGTCGTCGGCGCAGTCGCGCAGGTAGTTGTGGGGCGAGCCGGGATCCGCCCACGCGGCGTACACGCACCGGCTGTCGGTCATCGCGACCGGGGCGGCGGGTGCACCCCCGACCGGCCCGCGGCTGACCTTGGCGAGGTCGCCACCGCCCAGAGGCGTCCGGTACAGCCCGTCGAAGGTGGCGACGTAGACCTCCTCGCCCCCGTCGGACGGCACCTGGAGCTGGACGGCGGAGGGGTCGGCCGCGTCGACGACGACCGGGTCCGCTCCGGGGCGGGCGAGCTCGCCGGTCGTGCGGTCGAAGAGGACCGGCGTCTCGCCGACCACGGTGAGCGCGACCATGGCCGGGTCCGTGCCGAGGTCGTCACCGAGGTCGAGAGCGTCGCCGGCGACGGCGATGCCGTCGGCGTCGAAGGTGTACGGCGTGACCGTGCCCCGCCGGCCCAGCACGTAGGCCCGGCCGTCGGTGCCCACCGCCGCGGCCAGGGCCTCCGTCGCGTCCGGCTGCGTGGTCTTCGGCGAGAACCCGTCGAGGCGGTCGGCGCGTCGTACCCACGCCTTCCCGGAGACGGCGTCGACGATGGCGAACGTGTCGCCACCGTGGGACACCCGCGCACCGGTGGGGAGCGCGGTGGGGTCGAGCACCGCCGCGCGCGGGATGTCGACCGCCTTGACGGCGCGATCCGAGGACGCGTCGTCGAGGTAGAGGCTCGTGGCGCGCTGGAAGATGTCGAACTCGGCGCTGCCGGAGTCGACGCCGAGGTCCAGCTCCTTGATCTGGGGGTTGAGCCGGGCGACGAGGCCGTCCTCCCGGTTGGTGACCCACACGCCGCCGTCGTTGAGCTCCACCTCGGTGAACGGCTTGCCGTCGTGGCGGAGCGCCAGCACGACGAGGGTGCCCATCAGCACCGCCAGCGCGGTCCAGGAGGCCGTCCGGCGCCGCGCCGCCGTCACTGGCCCACCACGCAGACCTGCTCGGACGGCGCGGACGGCGGCGCGCCCTGGCGGGACAGGGAGACGCGGACGCAGACGGTGCGGCCGCGCGCGACCGTCACCGCCTTGCGCCGGGCGGTGGTGTACTCCGGCGCCTGCTGCTGTGCGCCGTCACCGGTGAGCACGACCTTGAACTCGTCGCCCTCCCGGGGCTGGTCCTGCTTCCACCGGAACGTCCAGCGAGTGCCGCCGCCGGACGACGTCACGACCGGGGCCGCCGGGATGTCGATCAGCTCCACCGGGTCCGCGGGCCCCTCGCCCCGCACCGGTCCGGCACCGGGCCCCTCGCCGCCGTCGTCGCCGAGGAGCAGGGCCAGCGCCACGGCGGCGACCAGCGCGACGAGGGCGGTCCCGGCCAGCACGCGGCCCAGCCGCCCCGGTCCGCGCGGCTCGGCACGCTGTGGTGTGCGGCCGGCGGAGCCGGCGGGCGTCGCGGCCGGCGGGTCGGCCTCGCCCGCAGCCGGTGCCCGCAGCGCCACCGGCCCGAGGTCGCCGGCGGGGATCACCACCGAGACGGGCCGGATCAGGGTGCGCGCGTCGTTGGGCTGCTCCTCGCCGAGGGCCGACGGCGACGCGTCCATCACCTCCAGCCTGGTCGGCGACTGCCGCAGCTCGATCTGCACGTCCTGCAGCTGCCGACCGAGTGCCATCGCGGAGCTCGGCCGCTTGTCCACCGGCACCGACAGGGCGCGGCGCAGCACCGACACCAGCGATGCCGGCACGTCGGGACGGCGCAGGGGTGTCAGCTCGCCCCGCTCGATCCGCGACATCAGCGTCGCGTTGTCGTTGGGGGCGTCGCGTCGCTCGCACGGAGAGTGTCCCAGCAGCAGGGAGTAGAGGGTCGCCGCCAGCGAGTAGACGTCGCTGCGCACGTCGTGGCTGTCGCTGGCGAGCGCCTCGGGCGGTGACCACGGGATGGACAGGCCCTGCCCGCCGGCGCCCGCGTCGCTGACCACCGAGGCGATCCCGAAGTCGGTGAGGAGCGGCACCCCGAAGGTGCTGGTGAGGATGTTGTGCGGCTTGATGTCGCGGTGCAGCACGCCGGCCCGGTGCGCGGTCTCGACCGCGCTGGCGATCCGGACCCCGATGTCCAGCACCTCCGCGACGGGGAGCGGCCGGTGCCGGTAGCGCTGGGCCACGTGGGGCGGCGGGCAGAACTCCATGACCAGGAACGCCCGCCCGTCGGAGCTGACGCCGGCCTGGTAGATCGGCACGATCGAGGGATGGTTGGACAGCTGGGCCATCACGTTGGCCTCGGCCTTGAACAGCTCGAGAGCCGCCGGGTCGCTGCCGCTGCGCAGCACCTTGATCGCGACCTGCCGGGCCGGCAGCTCCTGCTGGTAGCGGAACACGTCGGCGAACCCGCCCTCGCCGACCAGGTCGACGAAGGTGAAGCCGGGGATCTCGGGAGCGTGCACCTCACTCCTCCCCGGCGGGCACCAGGGTGGCGGTCAGCCCGCGGGACAGCGTGAGCACGTCGCCGACGGCGACCTCGGTGGGGACCCCCGCGTCGAGCTGGACCGGTACGCCGCCGCGGCGGGCGAGCAGGGTGCCGTTCGTGGAGTGGTCGGTGACCGTGACCCGGCCGCCGTCCGCGGCCACCTCCAGGTGGGTGCTCGAGACGTAGGGGTCGTCGACGGTGATCAGGGCCGGCAGGTTCGCGCTGCCACCGACCTGCTGGATCCGGGGGCTGCGGCCGATCAGCACCCGGCGTCGTACCGGGACCACCCGGCCGTTGGACAGGGCGACGGCGACCACCGGCCTGCCCGGTCTGGCCGGCCTCCCCGCCGCGGGGGGTACGACGCCCGGCCGGCCCGGCGCGCCGCGGAGGGCCTGCAGCTGGGCGGGCGTGATCGTGCGCCCGTCGTGGTCGGGGTCGGCTCCTCCGGCCCTTCCGGCCTCGCCGGAGCCCCCGAGGGCAGGCAGCGGAGGTGGCGGCGGGATCGTCGCGGCCGGGGGCGGGCTGCCCTGGCGGACCACCGTCCGCTCGTCGGCCGGGGCGGCGACGGCCGCGGGGGCCGGGCCGGCCACCGGTGGGGCTGCCGGCGCGGTCGGCGCCGACGGCGTCCAGGTGACACCGGCGCTGCGCACCACCCCGGCGGCGAGCGGAAGTGCCATGCCGTCGGCCCGCCCGACCGGTCGGGCCGGCCCGGCCAGCGGCACCACCTCGACCGCCGCGCCTCCGGCCAGCGGGATCGACAGCTCGGTCCAGGTCGCCACGCCGCGGCCGTCGACGGCGACGTCGCCGGTGCGCACGGCGAAGGCACCGCGGACCACGACCCGGACCTCGCCGTCCACGACCCGGGCGGCGACGAAGTCGGGGAGGTCGCCGAGGGAGCCGCGGGAGAGGACCTCCACGACCGTGAGCGGTTCGAGGTCGCGCCCGTCGAGGGCGACCACCTCGGCGAGCCGGTCCGGCGTGGTGAGGACGACGGCGTCACGGCTGACGATGGTCGGGAGCTCCCCGACGCGGTAGGTCGCCGTCATGGCCGTCCTCCGCGGGTCGGCCTGGTGTCCTCGACCGGAGCGCCGTCCGCCCGGGCGGCACCGGCGGCCCCGGCAGCCCCGGCACCACTGGCCTCGCCGTCGACGTCGACCACCACGGTGACGTTGTCGTGCCCCCCGGCGGACACGGCCGCTTCCACCAGCGTGCTCGCCGTCTGCGCGGGCGGCAGCCACTCCGAGAGGATGTGGGCGATCGCGGTGTCGGAGAGCTCCGAGGTCAGCCCGTCGGAGCACAGGAGCAGGCGCGAGCCACGCACCGCCGGCACCAGCGAGAAGTCGGCCTCCGAGTCGGCCCGGCCGCCGATGGCCCGGGTGACGACGTGGCGCTGGGGGTGGCCGAGCGCCTCCTCACGCGTGATGGCTCCGGCGTCGATGAGCTCCTGGATCACGGAGTGGTCCTTGGAGATCTGGTCGAGGATCCCGTCGGTGAAGGCGTAGGCCCGGGAGTCGCCGATGTTGGCGAGCAGCCAGTAGCCGTGGCCGTCCTCCAGCACGTAGCAGGCGGCGACCAGCGTCGACCCGGGCGCGGAGGTGAACTCGGCGGCGAGCGCGGCGACCTTGCGCCGCGCCGCCTCGATCGCCGCGTCGAGGTCGGCAGGCTGGACCTCGCCACGGGCGGCGATCGGCGCGAAGGACTCCACCACCAGCCGGCTGGCGACGTCGCCCCGTGCGTAGCCGCCCATGCCGTCGGCGACGAGGAAGACCGGCGGCAGCACCAGCCAGGAGTCCTCGTTGACCGAGCGCACGTGCCCCGGGTGGCTCGCCGTGGCGTGACGGAGCCGGGTCGTGCCGTCCGGCGCGGTCCAAGAGTCCGCGCCCGTCGCGTTGACCCGCACCGTTCGACTCCCAAGAATGCCGATGCCCCGGCCAGGTCCGGCACTGTGGGGGCAGTTCCGGCCGCAGCCTACCCGCGTAGGCTGACGGGATGAGCCAGAAGCCCGAGATCGAGTTCTTCGACCCCGAACCGCCCACCGACCTCGTGGTCACCGACATCACGGTCGGCGACGGCGCGGAGGCGACCGCCGGCAGCACCGTCTCCGTGCACTACGTCGGCGTCGCCCACTCGACCGGCGAGGAGTTCGACGCCTCCTACAACCGCGGCAACCCGCTGCAGTTCCGGCTCGGCGTGGGACAGGTCATCGAGGGCTGGGACAGCGGCGTGCAGGGCATGCGGGTCGGCGGCCGCCGCCAGCTCGTCATCCCGCCCCAGCTGGGCTACGGCGACCGGGGTGCCGGCGGCGTCATCAAGCCCGGCGAGACGCTGATCTTCGTCGTCGACCTGCTCGGTGTCAGCTGAGCGCGGCGTCCGGCCGGCCCGGCTGACCCGGCCGACCCGGCCGGCCGGGCCCCTCGGGGTGTGCCAGGTCGTAGGCGGCCGACAGCTTCTTGGGGACGACGAGCCGCCACGCGTCCACGACGTGCTCGCGGGCCTCGGCGGGGTCCAGCGCCGCCAGATCGGCGTCGACCCAGTTGAACCGCAGCTCCGACGGGCGCGGCATCCGGTACTTGTCCGGCTCGGCCGCGACCAGCGCGGCCCGCTCCTCCCTGGGGAACGCGAAGCCCATGACCTGCTCGTCGAGCGAGAACGCCACGTAGACGATCTGACCGACCCGGAACTTCAGCCGGCCGCGGACCCGCACGGGGTAGGAGCGCTCGAGCTCGGAGCCGAGCGGTCCGACGTCCTCGATCGTCGCCATGCCGGCCTCCGTCCCCGTTCGACCACCTGCCAGGCCGACCGCCGGGCTGTCCAGAACTCATCGGGACGGCTCCGGGCGGCTCACGGTCACCAGGGCAAGTCGTCGGCCATCTCTCCCTCGACGACCCGCGCGGACTGGGCAGCCACAGTGACCACGTCGCCCGGCCGCAGCTGCCGTCCGCGGCGGGTCTCCACCTCGTCGTTGACGCGCACCATGCCGCCCGCGATCAGCGGCTTCGCCTCGGCGCCGGACTCCACCAGGTTGGCGAGCTTGAGGAACTGGCCGAGGCGGATCGTTCCCTCGCTGACCTGGACGTCCACGGGCTCCGGCATGCCGCCAGCCTAGGCGGGTCGCGCTCGCGGCCGCGAGGCCCGGCTAGTGGACGGACAAGGACACCGCGTGGATGAGCAGGCCCACCAGGCCTCCGACGATGGTGCCGTTGATCCGGATGAACTGCAGGTCCCGGCCGACGTGCAGCTCGATCCGGCGGGCCGCCTCCTTGCCGTCCCACCGCTCGATGGTGTGGGTGATCACGGCCGTGAGCTCGGCGCCGTACCGGTCGACGGCGAAGACCGCCACGTCGGCCGCCATGGTGTCGAGCCGGTCGCGAAGGGCGGCGTCCGAACGCAGCCGCGCCGACGCCGCCGCGGCCTCGACCATCAGCCGGCGTCGTACGGCGCCCTCCGGGTCGGCCAGCGAGGTCACCAGCGCCTTGCGGAGCGCGTTCCACAGCGAGATGGCGGTGCCGATCACCGCGGGGTGGTCGAGCATCCGCTCCTTGAGCCGCTCCGCCCGTGCCTGCGTGTCCGGGTCCTCGAGCAGGTCGGTGGAGAGCTTGGTGAGCATCGAGTCGAGCGCCCGCCGCGCACGGTGCTCGGGGTTGCCGCGGATCTCGCCCACCCACCGCACCATCTCCACGTGCAGCCGGGCCGTCACGTAGTTGTTCAGCCCCTCCGGCGCCCACCACGGCGCCCGCTCGCCGAGCACCTCCTGCACCGTCTCGGGGTTGGCCAGCAGCCACCCGTGCATCTCCTGGAGCATCAGGTCGACGAGCCCGTGGTGCAGGTCGTCGCGCAGCGCCTCCGCCAGCAGGCCACCGAGCAGCGGCGCGATCGGCTCCTCCCGGAAGCGCGGCACCAGCGCCTCGGTGACCAGGGCCTCGATGTGGTCCTCGCGCACCTTGCTCAGACCGATCCTGGCCAGGTCGGAGGCCTCGGTGACGACCCGCTCGGCGTTGGCCTCGACGGCGAGCCAGTCGCCGACCCGCTGGGCGATACCCACCGCGAGGACCCGCTCGCGGATGATGTCCTCCTGGAGGAAGTTCTCCCCCACGAACTCCTCGAGCCCCTTGCCCAGGTCGTCCTTGCGCTTCGGCACCAGCGCGGTGTGCGGGATCGGCAGGCCGAGGGGATGCTTGAACAGCGCGGTGACGGCGAACCAGTCGGCGATGGCGCCGACCATCGAGGCCTCGGCCCCGGCGTTCACGAACCCCCAGACCCCGTCCTCCCCGATCGTGAGGACGTAGACGGCGGCCGCCAGGAGCAGGAGGGACACGGCGACCGTCCGCATCCGCCGCAGCGCGCTCCTGCGGATCGCGTCTGCGGACGGGTCGGAGGGCAGAAGTGGGCCGGACACCCGCTCATCCTCGCGCAGAGGTGGCTGAGGCCCCGGGACGAGGCACCGGACGCCGGCGGGGGCGAGTCGCGGAACCCCCCAGTCGCCGCAACCCGCCCCCGGCGCCCGCCCGGCCGTGCAGGGCCGGACCGATCGCCTTGTGAAGATTCAACGAGGGCGGGCCCCGGAGGTTCCGCGCTTCGCGCAGATCGGGGCCGGGTCAGGCCGTCGTGCGCCGCCGTGCGGGGACCAGGCCGGCGAGGACCATCCCGCCGAAGGCGGCGGTCGCTCCGACCACGAAGCAGACCCGGTAGGCGCCCTCGCTCGCCATCGCATGACCCGCGAGGTCGATGGTGGAGGCGGTGAGGATCGCCGCCATCGCGGCGGACGAGACGCTCGTCCCGATCGACCGCATCAGGCCGTTGATGCCGACGGCGGAGCCAGCCTCCGTCGGCGGCACCGACTCCAGGATCAGCGTGGGCATCGCGGCATAGCCGATCCCCACGCCGGCCGAGGTGATGCAGGAGGCGACCATGAGCTGCCAGGGAGCGGCGGTGAGGAAGACCGCGGACAGGTAGCCGGTGCCGAGCACCGCGGCACCGATCATCAGCGTCCGGCGGGCGCCCAGCACCCGGATCAGCCGCCCCGACAGCGGGGAGAAGGCCATCATCACCAGGCCGCCCGGCGCCATCCACAGGCCGGTCTCCAGCAGCGACTGACCCAGGCCGTAGCCGGTCTCGACCGGTGCCTGCAGCAGCCGCGGCACGACGATCGCCTGGGCCATCATCCCGAACCCGATGGCGATCGCGGCGAGGTTGGTCAGCAGGACCGGGCGGCGCGCGCTGACCCGCAGGTCGCACAGCGGGTCCCCGACCCGCAGCTCGTAGCCGCCCCACATCAGCAGCACCAGCACGCCACCGACCAGCAGGCCGAGGGTCCGCCCCTCGGCCCAGCCCCACTCGTTGCCCTTGGTGATGGCGACCAGCAGGGCGACCAGGCCGACCGCGAGGCCCAAGGCACCCACAGCGTCGAACCGGCCGCCGACCGCGTCCTGCACGTGCGGGACGAGGAGCACGACGGCGACCGCGACGGCGGCGGCGAGCCCGGTGGCGACCCAGAACAGGGTGTGCCAGCTGTAGTCCTCGACGATCCAGGCGGACAGGGGCAGGCCGATCGCGCCGCCCACCCCGAGGGTGGCGCTCATCGCCGCCATCGCGGTCGCCGTCAGCCGCGGCGGCGTCACCTCGCGCATCAGCGCGATCCCGACCGGGATGAACCCCATCGCGAGGCCCTGCAGCAACCGGCCCGCCAGCATCGGGGCCAGCGTGTCGCTGACCGCGCAGACCACGGACCCGGCGACCAGGACGCCGGCGCTGACCGCGAGCACCCGCTGCTTGCCGAACAGGTCTGCGAGGCGTCCGGCGATCGGCATCGCCACCGCCCCGGCCACCAGGGTCGCCGTGACCACCCACGACGCGTTCGCCTCGCTGGTGCCGAGCAGCAGGCCCAGCTCGCCCTGGATCGGGATGACCATCGTCTGGGTCAGCGCGGCGGTGAGCCCGCCGAAGCACAGCACGACGACGGTGAGCAGGGGTGAGTGCCGGCCCGCCGCGGGGAGCGTGGCGGCGGGGACGGCCCCGGACGAGGTCGTGGTCACCGGAGGAGTCAACGGCGTTGACCCCAGGGCTGTCAACACCGTTGACAACCGCGGGGGACGTCGTACGGTGAGTCCCGTGACCAGCACCTCCTCGACCGCCGACGCCCGGCACCTGCGCCCCGCGGGCCGGGCGACGCGGGCGGCGATCGAGGACGCCGCCCGGGCGCTCTTCGCCGAGCGCGGCTTCGAGAGCACGTCGGTGCGCGCGATCGCCGCGACGGCCGGCGTCGATCCGGCCCTGGTGATCCGGCACTTCGGCACCAAGGAGGCGCTCTTCCTGCGCTGCGTCGACACCGCCACCGGCGTCCGCACGGTCGTCGAGGGTCCGCTGGAGGGCATGGGACGCCGGCTCGTCGGCTACTTCGTCGACAAGCCGAGCACCGGCTTCCCCCAGCGGTACGTCGCGCTGGTGCAGGCCGCCCACCGGCCGCAGGTCCGCGCGGAGCTGCACCGGCAGACGGCCGAGGGCTTCGTCGCGCCGCTGGCGCCGCGGCTCGAGGGCGCCCACCGCGAGCTGCGGGTGGCCCTCCTGGTCGCCCAGGTGGGCGGCCTGTTGAGCATGCTCTACCTCCAGCAGGACCCGGTGCTCACCGCGGCCGAGCCTGGCGACCTCGTCGACACCTACGGCCCCGCCATCCAGCAGCTGATCACGCCGGCCGGCCGCTAGGCGGGCCACCGGCCTGAGGAGGCCCCGGCCTGCCGCCGACCCCGGTCAGTCGCGGGGCACCGCCCGAGCGACCGCGGTGCGGCTCAGCACCCGCGTGATCTGGTGGCCCAGCCGGGGTGAGGCCCGGCCCGCGCGAGCCGCCCTGGCCACGGCCCGGTCCACCGGCGTGAGGCCCACCGCGTTCGGCGCCACGGCGTACGTCGGGCCCGGCGCGCGCCGCGCGACCGGGCGTCCCTCGAGGGCTGCCAGCAGCCGCCAGGAACCGGGCACGCCCTTCAGGTCGTGCACCCCGCGGTCCTCGAACTCGATCGCCGAGCCGAGCACCAGGTCGCGGACCGCAGCCGAGACCAGCACCTCGCCGCCGCGCGCCTTCGCGGCGATGCGGGCCCCGAGGTGCACGGCCATGCCGCCGAGGTCGTCGCCGAGCAGCTCGCACTCACCGGTGTGCACGCCTGCGCGGATGTCCACGCCGAGCTCGTCGGCCGCGGCCCGCACGATGCCGTGGGCGGCCCGGATCGCCCGCGCCGGCCCGTCGAACCGCGCGAACACGCCGTCGCCGAGCGTCTTGACGACCGATCCCCCGGCGCGGCCGACCTCGCGCGCGACGAGGGCGTCGTGGCGCTCGAGCAGCGACCGCCACCGGGTGTCCCCCAGGCGGGCGGCACCCGCGGTCGAGTCGACGATGTCGGTGAACAGGAGCGTGACCAGGGCCCGGTCGGCGTCGCGCGGGGCGTGGGCTCCGGTGAGGAAGTCCTCGAGGGCGTCGAGCACCGGCTCGGTCTCGCCGAGCCACGGGAGATGGCTGGTGCCGGGGAGCTCGAGCATCCGGGCGCCAGCGATCCGGTCGGCCAGGTAGCGGCCCATCTGCACCGGCAGCGGCTCGTCGACCCGGTGCAGCACCAGCGTCGGACAGGTGATCGACGAGAGCACATGGGTGACGTCGATCTGGGCGGCCGCGTCGATGAGCGCACTCGCCATGGCGGGGCTGGCCGCCAGCCGCTCGAAGAGGGCGAGACTCTCCCGCGTGGCGCGGTCCCCGGCCAGCTCGGGAGCGAACAGGTCCAGGATCCGGCCCTCGCCCCAGTTCTCATGGATCTCGGCGAAGGCGGCCAGGATCTCGTTGCGCCGGGGGATCAGCTCGGGGAAGAACTCGGCCGAGGGGAAGCGGGCGAAGCTGCCGAACAGCGCCAGCGCGGTGGTGCGCTCGGGGTAGGCCGCGGCGAACAGCAGGCTCAGCGGCCCGCCCTCCGAGAAGCCGAGCAGCGCCGAGTGCGAGGACCCGACAGCGTCCAGCACCGCGTGCAGGTCCTCCATCCGCTCCTCCATGGCGGGGAGTCCGGGGGCCGGGTCGGAGAGGCCCGTGCCCCGCTTGTCGTAGAGGATCAGCCGCGAGAACGACGCCAGCCGCTGCATGAAGCGCGTGGTCTCCGGGAGCATCCACCACAGGTCCAGGTGGGAGACGTAGCCGGGGGTCATCACAAGGTCGACCGGGCCGTCGCCCACGACCTGGTAGGCGACCCGGATGTCGCCGTTGCGGGCGTAGCCGGTCTTGGGTCGCATGGGCCTCACTCCTCCGCACCGCGGAAACCCCGCCCCTCCCCCAGCATCGTCCCGGACGTCGGGAGCCACAAGGAGGACCGCGGGCAAAATCGCCCGGCGGCCTGCGACGCTGGCGACAGGTCTAGACGGCGCCGAGCGGCACGAGGGGCACGACGGCACGACGGACCCGCCGGCACGACGGACCCGCCGGGGAGACCGCCGCGGTCAGTGCTTCAGCGACGGGTCCCAGCGGTTGGCGATCAGCTGGAAGCTCGGCGTGTCCTTCAGCGAGGTCATCGCCTCGTAGATCCGCTCGTACTTCGTCGACGCGATCCGCCAGGCGCCGTCAGGGTCCTTGCGGTAGCTGTCGACGTAGTAGCCGCCGCCGCGGATCTGCACCTGGAAGTCCGGCACGATCACGGTGTCCTCGAACGCCCAGGAGCCGGTGGCCGTGTCGCCGTCGACGTCGATCTCCGGGTGGTTGGCGATGTGGACGGTGATGATCCCGGGGCCGAGGTTCTCCGACATGAAGGCCACCACGTCGGCGCGGTTGTCGTAGTGCAGCGGCTTGTCCATCGCCTGGGTGCCGTAGCGCGCGGTGACGTCCTCGGCCAGGCAGTCCCCGAACTCGTCCCAGAGCTTGAGGTCCAGGGTGCGGAAGTAGCGGTGCTTGAGGCGCTTGATCTGCTCGATCGCGACGAGGTCCATGCGGGCAGCCTAGAACGTGTTCTACCGCGCTGAGGAGAGCCTGCCGGAAACTCGAGCGGCTTTGCTCGTGGTCGCGCGGGCGCCGTACGCCGCACCGGGCCGGGGAAGGCGGGCGGCCGGAGGCGCGTTGACCGGCCATGAGGCTGTCGCTGCTGGACCGCTCCCGCACCCGTGCGGGCGCGCCCGACGGCGAGGCGCTGGCGGGGACGATCGCCCGGGCGGAGCACGCCGAGCGGGTCGGCTACGAGCGGTTCTGGGTCGCCGAGCACCACGCCGTGCCGGGCATCGCGTCGGGCAGCCCGGCCGTGCTGCTGGCCGCGATCGGCGGCCGCACGTCGCGCATCCGGATCGGCTCGGGCGGCGTGATGCTGCCGTTGCACCAGCCGCTCGTCGTCGCCGAGCAGTTTCTCGTCCTCGACGCGCTGCACCCCGGCCGGGTCGACCTGGGACTGGGCCGATCCCTCGGCTTCACGCCGCCGGTCCGGCGCGCGCTCCGCCGCGACCTCGACGCCGCCGACTCCTTCGCGGAGGACCTGGCCGAGCTCCGTGACTACCTGGAGGGCACGGCGCCGGTGACCGCCAGACCGGCAACTCAGCACGGGCGGTCATCGGTGCCGATGCACCTGCTGGCGACCGGCCGCGGGATCCAGGTCGCGGCGCGGCTCGGCCTGCCCGTCGTCGTCGGAGGACCGGTGCTGGACGCCGACGAGCTGCCCGAGCTGCTGGAGCGCTACCGCCGGGAGTTCCGACCCCACCGCGCCAGCGCGCCGTGGGTGACCGTCTCGCTCGACCTGGTCGTCGCCGACGACGACGCGACCGCGCGGGAGCTGGCCCTGCCCGAGGCGTGGGCGATGGCGGTCTCCCGACAGACCGGCGAGTTCCCACCGCTGGACTCCGTGGCGGCGATCCGCGACCGGAGCTGGCCGGCGCAGGTGCAGCGCCGGATCGACGCCGCGCTCGCGCGGACGGCCGCCGGCAGCCCGGCGACCGTGCGGCGGCACCTCGAGCGGCTGGTCGAGCGGACCGGGGCGGACGAGGTGCTCTCCAGCACCTCGACCTACGACCGCGAGGCGCTCCTCGCCTCGGACCTGCTGCTGCGGGAGATCGTGCGCTGACCCGCCCGCGCCCCGTCGCTCAGAACGCAGGCACCCGTGCCTCCCGCGCCTCCAGCGCAGCCGTGAGCAGGGCGACCAGCGCCTCGGTCTGCAGGTCGATGGCCACGCCCTCGACCTCCTCGCCCGCGCCGTCCAGCGCCCGCGCTGCGAGGCCGGCCTTCTTGTCGATCAGCTCGGCGATCCGGACGTCGAGGGTCTGCGTCGCGATCACCCGCCACGCGGTGACCGGCTCCGCCTGGCCGATCCGGTGCACACGGTCGATCGCCTGCGTCTGCTCGGCGTCGGTCCACGACAGCTCCGCCAGCACCAGGTTGGAGGCGACCTGGAGGTTCAGCCCGACGCCCGCCGCGGTGAGCGAGCAGACCGCCACCTGCACGTCCGGGTCGTTGACGAAGGCGTCGATCTGCTTCTGGCGCACCGTCGAGGTCTGGTCGCCCCGCACCGAGCTGTAGCGGATCCCGCGCTCGGCGAAGGTCCGCTCCGCCAGGTCCATCACGTCGATGTGCTTGGCGAAGAACACGACCTTGCCGACGTTGCGCGCCAGCTGCGCGGTGTAGTCGGCCGCGAGGCCGGCCTTCGCCTGGCCGATCCGGCGCAGCATCTCGAAGACGTTCTCGCCGGTCTTGGTGGAGGTGTCCTCCCGCTCCCACGTCGCCACCCGGCGGACCAGCTCGTGGTCGATCCCCTCCACCACGGCGCCGCTGCGGCGCGTGGAGAGCGCGGCGTCGTACCGCTCGACCATGCGGCGGGCCAGCTCCTGCTCGGCCTTGCGGATCGAGCGCCCGGCCTCGCCCTCGAGCTCGACGGGGATGTCGGCGATGCGGCGGGCGGGGATGTCGGCGGCCACGTCGATCTTGCGGCGTCGCACGATGCCCTGCTCGACGACGGCCCGGCGGGCGGCGGGGTAGAACCCCGGGTCGGCCGGGGTGAGGCCGATCTCCTCCAGCGCCTCCATCAGGTCGCCCTGCGGCAGCACCTCGTCGATCCAGCCCAGGAACTGCCAGATCGCGCGGAAGTCCTCGATGTCGTTGATCAGCGGGGTGCCGGTCAGGGCCATCATCAGCGGCCGGGCGATCCGAGAGCGGATCTTGTCGGACAGCTGGAGGACGTTCTGGGAGCGCTGGGACGTCTTGTTCTTGATGTAGTGGGCCTCGTCGACGATCATCCCGCGCAGCCCGTGGTTGGCGAGCCAGCCGACGTGCCGGTCGAGGATCTCGTAGTTGACGATGAACACGTCGGCGAAGCCGTCGACGTCCTCGCCGTCGCCGTGCACCACCGTGGCGCGGCGGTTCGGCGTCCAGAGGTCCACCTCGCGGGCCCAGTTGGTCTTCACCACGTTGGGCACCACGGCGAGCAGCGGGAACGCCTCGGCGGCCTCGGCGGCGAGCAGCGCCTGCGCGGTCTTGCCGAGGCCGGGCTCGTCGGCGAGCAGGAAGGTCCGGTGCCCCATCGCCGCAGCACCCACCAGCTGCGCCTGGTGGGGCATCAGCTCGCGGCCGAGCGGCGCGTGCCGGCCGGTCAGCGAGGTGAGCTCGTCGGCGTCCGGCAGCGGCATGCAGGCCGGAGCGTCCGGCGCCGCCCGCTCGAAGGACCGGAACAGCGGCTCGAGCAGCTCCCACCCCGCCAGGCGACGGGGCCGGGCGGTGGCCCGGGCGTGGGAGAAGTCGGGCACCAGGAACGGGTTGGAGAGCTGACGCGCCTGGACCGACAGCGGGATCGGCCGGCGCTCCGCCAGCCCGGTCTCCGCCTCCTCGGCCTCCGGCTCCGGCTCGGGCTCCGGCTCGTCGACGCCGGCCTTGCGCAGCAGCTCCCGGCGCATCGCCTTGGCCGACTCCGAGATCTCGGCGTTCTCGTCGAGCAGCGTGAACAGCGTGCTGTCGCGCGCCGCCGTCTGGGCGAGGATCGTCGCGATCCCGTCGAGCCGCTTGAGCTCCTCGCCCCGCTTGCTGTCGGAGATCGACTCGTCGGCCTTGACCCGCGCCCGCTCCTCGCGGGCGAGCAGCGCCACCACCTGGAACTTGGCGCGCACCTCCGGCATGGCGGAGCGTCGGGCGACCGCCGCCTCCACCTCGCGCACGGCACGGGCGAGCTGGGGGATGATCCCCTCTTCGTTGCGGCGCTGCCGCGGCTGCTGGCCACGACGCTGCTGCGTCGTGCCCCGCTGGCTTCCTCGAGCCACAGGTGTCCTTCCGATGCGGACGGATCCGCAGGTCGCCGGCGGCTCGCGCTGCTGCGGGAGGGCGCCGATCGGGTGCTCCTCGCCGGAGGGCGTCCCTCGGTCGTGACGGGGGTCCGGCGGTGGTCTCCAGACTAGCGCACCACCCGGACGCCGGCGCAGGTACCGCACCACCGGACGCGCGGCGCCGACGGAAGGCCAGGTGGGATCCCAGGCCGAGTCGCAGGCCGAGTCGCAGGCCGGGTCACAGGCCGGGTCACAGGCCGGGTCACAGGCCGAGTTCCAGGCCGAGTCACAGGCCGAGTCACAGGTGGGCCACAGCCGCGGCGCAGCCTCCACCCAGCGTCGCCCCGCACGGTGGCGGCAGGCCCGCAGGGAGCGGGCCCCGAGAGGAGCACACGTGAGCAAGTACCGCATCAGGGCGGCCGCACTGCTGGCCGCCGGCGCCGTCACCGGCGGAGTCACGGCAGCGACGCTGTCGGCCACCGCGCAGGAAGCAGCCACCGACGCGGGCGCGGCGTCCCAGGCGTCGGCGTTCGGGCGGGGCGACGGCGACCGTCCGGCGGGCGGCCCGGGGCATGGCTTCGGACACGGCTTCGGGGACACCGCCGATCTCGCCGCCGCGCTGGGCGTGGACCAGGACGAGCTGGAGAGCGCGCTCGACGAGGTCCGCGAGCAGCTGCGCCCGGACGGAGCCGGCGAGGCCGCCTCGGGCGAGGACGACCGGCGCACGCCGCCGACCGATGCCGAGCGCGACGCGCGGGACGCGGCGTTCGCCAAGGCCCTGGCCGACGAGCTCGGCGTCGCCGAGAGCAAGGTCACCGACGCGCTGAGCACGGTCCGGTCCGCGCACGCCGCCGAGCACCGCGAGCAGCTCGCCGAGCGCCTCGACCAGGCGGTCGAGGACGGCGACATCACCGCCGCCGACAAGGCGTCGGTGCTCAAGGCGTACGACGCCGGGGTGATCCGGCCCTGAGTCGGCACTGAGCCGATCCTGAGCCGATCCCTGGGCCGGCCGGGTCCGGCGGGGACCCGGCCGGCGCGTCGGGATCAGGCGCCGAGTGCGTGCCGGCCCACCGCGGCGAGGGTCTCCTCCGGGGTCAGCGGGTGGAACTTCGCCGCCCGGATGTCGCGGTAGCAGCGCTCGATCACCGAGCCCTTGAAGAAGGCGGCGCCCCCGGCGACGTCCATCGCGACGTCGCACACCGCCACGCCGGCGCGGGCGACCTCCGCCTTCGCCGCCATCACGGCGAGGAAGGTGTCGTAGGAGGGCGCCGGGTCGTCGCCGACCGCGGCGAGGGCGCCGTCCAGCGCCCACGCCGCGACCTGGAGCCGCGTGCGCATCACGCCCACCTGCCGCTGCGTCGCCGCGT
Source organism: Nocardioides proteolyticus (assembly GCF_051280635.3). Lineage (NCBI taxonomy): Bacteria > Bacillati > Actinomycetota > Actinomycetes > Propionibacteriales > Nocardioidaceae > Nocardioides > Nocardioides proteolyticus. The sequence goes on from NZ_JBNBPO030000025.1 coordinate 70,005, forward strand.
CGCCGGCCTTGCGACCCGCGGCGGCGACCGCGGCGTCGTACGCCGCCTCGGCGACGCCGAGGTAGGCGCCGCAGATGATCGGGAAGGCGACGCTCGTGATCACCTGGAGCGGGGGGTCGACCACGCCGAAGGGGCGGTTGGCGAGGACCTTCTCGGCGGGCACGAAGACGTCGACCAGGTCGATGTCGTTGCTGGCGGTCCCGCGCATGCCGAGCGTGTTCCAGTTGTCGGCCACGGTGACGCCCTCGGCGGCGACCGGCACCGCCATGTTGAGCACCCGCCGCCCCTGCTCGGGGTCGTCGAGGCAGAACATCGTGGACAGCACGGTGCCGTGGTGGGACTGGCTGGCGAACCGCTTGCGCCCGGTCACGCGGTAGCCGCCCTCGACCGGCACCGCCTCACCGTGCGGGTGGGTGAAGTCGCCGCCCCCGGTGGAGACGAGCAGGACGTTCTCCTCGGCCACCCGGCGCAGCGTCGCCTCGGCTCCGGGCAGGCCGCGCCGGTAGCGCCAGGCGGTGAACGCGACGACGTGCTGGTGCATGGCGCTGGCGAGGGCGGTGGACCCGCAGTGATGCCCGAGCTCGCGCTGCAGGGCGGTCAGCTCAGCGACCGTGGCGCCGTCGCCACCGAGCTCGACCGGCACGGCGGCACGGAGCAGACCGGCGTCGCGGAGGGCGTCGTACGACTCGGACACGAAGGTGCCGGCCACGTCGTGGCGGGCAGCGTGGGCGGCGAGCACAGGAGCGACCTGGGCTGCCTTGTCGAGGAGGCGCGAGCCGGGCGCCCGGCCGGGCTCGCGGTCGGCGACGGCGGTCGTGCCGCTCGTCGGGGTGCTGATGGTGGTCATGGCCTCACTGTCCGTCCGGCCGGCGGCCGCTGCTAGTCCACAAACGTGACCGGTCCAGTCCGGGCGAAGGGGTATCGCCGAGGCGCCGGAGGGAGGAACATGGACCAATGCCCGACTACGGCAACTACTGCCCCGTGTCGATGGCGGCTGAAGTGGTGGCCGACCGCTGGACGCCCCTGATCATCCGGGAGCTGGTGCTCGGCAACACCCGCTTCAACGACATCGCGCGCGCCATGCCGGGCATCTCCCGGTCGCTGCTGGTCCAGCGCCTGCGCCACCTCGAGCGCAAGGGCGTCCTGCACACCTGGCCGGCGGCGAGCGGCCGGGGCAACGAGTACCACCTCACCCCGGCCGGGAAGGACCTCGAGCGGGTTCTCGACAGCCTGGGACGGTGGGCGATCGAGTGGCTCTTCGAGGAGCTGCAGCCGCAGGAGGTCTCGCCGACCACGCTGATGTGGTGGATGCACCGCCGGGTCGCCACGGCGAGCCTGCCCGTCGACCGGACCATCGTCGAGTTCCGCCACACCGCGCCCACCGCCACCACGATCTGGCTGGTGATGGAGCGGCACGAGGTGTCGGTGTGCCTGCAACGCCCCGGCTTCGACGTGGACGTGGTGGTCACCGCCACGACCGGCGCGCTGGCCGACGTCTTCCAGGGCTACCGCACCTGGCGGGAGGCCGTCGACGACGGCGCGGTCGTGGTCGAGGGGCCGCGACGACTCACGAACGCGCTCCCCCGGTGGTTCCTGTGGAGCCCGTGGGCGGAGGTGACCCGTGAGCGCGCCGACCGTGCGGCCGCGGAGCGCGCCGCCCGGGAGAGCGCGGAGCGGGCCGCTCGCGAGGGCGTGTCCGCTGCCGGCCCCGCGGCCCCCGTCGACGTGCCGGGGACGACGGCCGCC
>NZ_JBNBPO030000026.1:0-71099 GCF_051280635.3 Nocardioides proteolyticus
CGGCTCGTCGCGGCGGGCGCCGCGGTCGCGGCGACCTGCTGGCTGCTCGCCGGCTCGCCGCGCCTGCTGGTGCTGGCGCTGCTGTCGGCGGGTGTCGTCGTCGGCGGCACCCGGCTGGGGCGCTCGCGCCTGCGCGAGCGATCCGCGCTGCACACCCGGGCTCGGGTCGTCGAGCTGTGCGACGGCCTCCAGGCCGAGCTGGCGTCCGGGCAGACACCCGCACACGCCCTGGGCCGCGCCGGCACCGAGTGGCCACTGGTGGCGCCGGCTGCGCGCACGGCCCAGGCCGGTGGCGACGTGCCCGCCGCGCTGCGTGAGCTGGCCGTGCAGCCCGGCGCGGGCGAGCTGCGCGTCGTGGCCGCCGCCTGGCAGGTCGCCCACCGCACCGGCCACGGGCTGGCCGACGCGCTCGGCCGGGTGGCCGACGACCTGCGGGCCGCCGAGCAGACCCGCCGCGTCGTGTCCGGCGAGCTCGCCTCCGCCCGCGCGACGGCCCGGCTGCTGGCCGGGCTGCCGGTCGTGGCGCTGCTGATGGGCAGCGGTGCCGGTGCCGACCCGTGGCGGTTCCTCCTCGGGCACCCGGTCGGCCTGGCGTGCCTCGCCGCCGGACTCGCCTGCGGCTACGCCGGCCTGGCGTGGATCGAGACGCTCGCCCGCGACGTCGAGGGCGGCCGCCGGTGACCGCCACCTCCGCAGCCACGACCGCCCTGCCTGTCCTGGTTGCCCTGCCTCCCCTACCGGTGCTGACCGTGCTGGCCGTGCTGACCGGGCTGGCCGCCGCGCTCGCCGTCGCCCTCCTCCTCCCCCCACGAGGTGGCAGCTTTCGCACCGCGAGGTGGGAGGTTCCGGCGCGCGAGGTGGCAGGAAGCGGCGAAGCCGCAGCCGAGGAGGGGCTGCTCCGCCGCTGGCGTGCCGCCTGGGCGCTGCTGGCCGGCGCCGGGGCCGGCGCATTGCTCGGTGGGCCGCTCGCCGTGCCGGCCGGCCTGGGGGCAGCGGCCGTGGTCTGGGTGGTGGCCGGTCGGCTCGAGCCTCGCGTCGTACGCCTCCGGCGCGAGGAGGTACGACGCGACCTCCCGCACGTCGTGACGTTGCTCGCCGCCGCGCTGCGGTCCGGCGCCGCTCCGGCGGCCGCGATCGACGTGGTCTGCCGGGCGCTGCCCGGCGCGGCGGCCGAGCAGCTGGCTCCGGTCGCCGCGCGGCTCCAGCTGGGCGGCGACCCCGCCGCCATCTGGGGCACGCTGGCCGACGACCCGGCGCTCGGCCCACTGGGCCGTACGCTGGCACGCGCCCACCGCACCGGTGCACCGGTGGTCGGCGCGGTGGAGCGGCTCGCCGACGAGCTGTCCCGTCGCGCCAGGGCCGAGGTGGAGGACCGCGCGCGAGCCGTGGGCGTGCGCGCCGCCGTACCCCTCGGCGTGTGCCTCCTCCCCGCCTTCCTGCTGCTCGGGATCGTGCCGCTCGCCGCGTCGCTGGCCGCCACGATCGTCTGAGGCACCGGCAGTTTTCGCCGATCGCGGGACGCCGGGCGCTCGGGTTCCTACGGTGACGCCCGTGAAGAACCCCCGCTGCCTCCGCGCCCCCCTCGCTCCCCTCGCCGCGGTCATCCTCGCGCTCGCGTTGAGCGCCACCGCCTGTGGCGAGGACGCCGACCCCGAGGTCGAGGACACCACCTCGTCCGAGCAGTCGACCCCTCCGCAGGACGACCCGACGTCACCGGCCGACACCGGCACCACGGCGCCCGCGGCTGCCCTCCACGAGTGCGCCGAGCTGTGGAACGCCGCCGACCTCGACGAGGTCCGCAGCGTCCTCGCCGCCCAGCATCGCCAGGACTCCGCGGAGAGCGGGCAGCCGGACCTGGTCGTGGGCCACTACGGCGGCGAGCCGTTCGTGCTGACGGCGTACGACACCGAGGTCACCGTGCCGGACGGCGCCTGCGTCGTGGTCGACGTCGACGGCACGACCGTCGACGCGCCGCCGCAGTACGGCGGGTACGCCGCCGCCCTCGTCGACGGCGAGTGGGCCAGCGCGGTCACCGGCGAGCATCCCCTCGCCCAGGACCCGCTCCCGGTGACGGACCCCCAGCTGGTCAGGCTCGACGGCGGCGTCGAGAACCCGGTGCTCGTCCTGCCCTGACCGGCCCTCCTCCACCTCCGCCGCTGCCGGTCGGGTTCGGGCGCCTGAACACCGCCGGTCCCTTGCGTCACGCGGCGGGCCACCGGAGCCGCGCCGTCCTGTGGACGGCCCGTCCCCCTCCACAGGCAGCGCCTCGGCGACGGTCGGATGTCACCGCCGTCGCGCAGCCTCGTCCTCCGACGGCCGCACCCGGCGGTCGCGACGAAGGAGGAGAGATGGCACCCACAGCCACCGCCACGCCCGCAACCACGACCACGACCACAACCACGCCGGCCCGCGCCGCCCGCCCACGGCCCGGGCGGCTCCGCCCGCTGCGCCGGCCGGCCGACGAGCGGGGCGTGACCACCGCGGAGTACGCCGTGGCCACCGCTGCCGGGGCGGGCTTCGCCGGACTGCTCTACAAGCTGCTCAGCGGCGGCTTCGGCGACCGGCTGATCAAGACGCTGTTCGACCACGTCCTCGGGCTGCTCGGCCTGCGATGACCGGGACCACCCCGGTGCGCCCGCGCAGCAGGGGCCACCGCGGTGCCGTCACCGCCGAGCTCGCCCTCGCGCTGCCCACGCTGCTCGCGGTCACGACCGGGCTGGTCTGGCTCCTGGCGGTCGGCGTCGGCCAGGTCCGCACCGTCGACGCCGCCCGGGAGGCGGCGCGGGCGCTGGCCCGCGGCGACGACCCGGCCGATGCGATCGCGGTCGGTGAGCGGGTGGCCCCTGACGGTGTGCGTCTGTCGGTGACCCGCTCGGGCGGCCGGGTGGTGGTGCGGGCTTCCGGGCGGATGTCCGGACCCGGCGGGCTGTTCCGGAGCCTGCCCGGCGCCGACCTCGAGGCCGAGGCGGTGGCGATCGCGGAGGAGCAGGAGGCGCCGCCGTGACCCGCCGGCAACCTCGCACCGGGGTTGCCGGCGTGATCCGCCGGCAACCCCCGTGCGAGCGCGGCGCCGCCACGGTGCTCGTCGTCGCGCTGGCCGGGGTGCTGCTGCTCGTCGGTGCCGCAGCGGGCGTGGTGGCCGCGATCATGGTCGCCCACCGACAGGCGCAGTCCGCCGCCGACCTGGCCGCCCTCGCGGGGGCGACGGCGCTGTCGGACCGCACCGGCGACCCGTGCGCGGCCGCCGGCGACGTCGCCGCGGCCAACGGCGCAAGCCTGGACTCGTGCGCCGTCGACGGTGAGGACGTGCTGGTGTCCGTGGTCGTGCGCGGTCCTCGGTGGCTCGGTCAGGACGACGACCTGGTCGGCCGGGCGCGCGCCGGGCCGGTGAGCTGAGCCGGTGAGCTGGGCCGGTGAGCTGGGCCGGTGAGCTGGGCCGGTGAGCTGGGCCGGTGAGCTGGGCCGGTGAGCTGGGCCGGTGAGCTGGGCCGGTGAGCTGGGCCGGTGAGCTGGGCCGGTGAGCTGAGCCGGTGAGCTGAGCCGGTGACGGGGTGACTGAGCCTGAGCCGGTGAGCCGGTGAGCCGGTCGAGCCTCAGGGCTCCTCGCGGCCGGAGAGGTCGTCGCGGCGCCGGTCGGCCTCGGCGCGGTCGAGCTTCTCGGACAGCTCCGTGAGGCGCTTCTGCTCCTTGCGGCGCCGCCAGCCCTGCTTCGCCCCGATCTTCATCAGCCACATCCCGAGGAGGACCAGTGCCCCCGACGCGACGCCCAGCAGGAAGATCACCTCCGGGCCGCAGTTGATCCCGAGGAACTCGGTCGTGAGCCGGTCCTCGCCCTCGACGGTGTCGTAGTCGGTGCCGAAGATGCCGGAGATGATGCCGGCGACGCCGATCACCAGGAGGAGCAGCCCGAAGATCACCATGTCGGGCAGGCTACTCCGGCGCGGCCGGCGCCTCCCGGAGCAGCGCGTCGAGGAGCGCCACCGCCCCGGCCTTGTCGAGCGGGTCGTTGCCGTTGCCGCACTTGGGCGACTGGATGCACGACGGGCAACCGGCCGCGCACTCGCAGGCCGCGATGGTGGCGCGCGTGGCCCGCAGCCACGCGGGGGCCGTGCGGTAGCCGCGCTCCGCGAAGCCGGCACCACCGGCGTGGCCGTCGTGGACGAAGACCGTCAGCACCCCGGTGTCGGGGTGACGCGCGGTCGACACGCCGCCGATGTCCCACCGGTCGCAGGTGGCGAACAGCGGCAGCAGCCCGATCGAGCAGTGCTCGGCGGCGTGCGCGGCCCCGGGCAGGTCGGCGCGCTCGAGATCGGTCGACGCGAGCACCGCGTCGGGCACGGTCCACCACACCGCGGTGGTCGACAGGGTCCGCGGCGGGAGGTCGAGCGGGGTCTCGTCGATCACCTCGCCGGTGCGCAGCCGGCGGCGCAGGTAGGACGTCACCTGGTTGGTCACCTCGACGGTGCCGTACGACACCCGGCAGGGCCCCCAGGCGACGTGCGCGCGCTCCTCGACGATCTCGATGTCGGTGACGTCGCGGGCCGTGGTCGTGTGGTCGGTCTCGACCCGCCGCATCTCGGCGACGTGTTCGTCGAGGTCGAGCGTCTCCACGAGCCAGGTCTCGCCGCGGTGGAGGTAGACCGCCCCGGGGTGGGCGGTGCTGTGCGCCCGGCCGCCGTCGACGGTGCCGACCACCCGGCCGGTGCCGACCTCGACGAGCTGGACCTGCTGCCCGCCGGCGGAGCGGATGTCGGCGAGGTCGGCAGCTCTGGAGCGGTCGGTCCAGAACCAGCCGGCCGGACGGCGCCGCAGGAGCCCCCGCTCGACCAGCTCGCCGAGCACCTCCCGCGTGCGCGGCCCGAACAGGGGCAGGTCGGCGGCGGTCACCGGCAGCTCCTGCGCGGCGGCGCACAGGTGGGGGCCGAGCACGTACGGGTTGTCGGTGTCGAAGACCGTGCCCTCGACCGGCCGGCCGAGGAGGGCCTCGGGGTGGTGCACCAGGTAGGTGTCCAGCGGGTCGTCGCGCGCGACGAGCACGCCCAGGGCGCCGCCACCGTGGCGCCCGGCGCGACCGACCTGCTGCCAGAAGGCCGCCCTGGTGCCGGGATAGCCGGTCAGCAGGACCGCGTCGAGGCCGCTCACGTCGATGCCGAGCTCGAGAGCGTTGGTGGCGGCCATCCCGAGCAGCCGACCGCTGCGCAGGTCGTTCTCCAGCGCGCGCCGCTCCTCGGGGAGGTAGCCGCCGCGGTAGGAGTCGACCCGACCGGCCAGCGAAGGGTCGACCTCCGCCACCAGCTCGTCGGTGCGCTGCGCCACGAGCTCCACGCCGCGGCGCGACCGCACGAAGGCCAGCGTGCGGACGTCGCCGACGACGAGGTCGGCCATCAGGTCGGCGGTCTCGGCGGTCGCCGGCCGCCGCACGGGCGCACCATGCTCGCCGGTGAACGACGTCAGCGGCGGCTCCCACAGCCCGACGGCCAGCTCGCCGCGCGGTGAGCCGTCGCCGGTCACCGCCGTCACGTCGAGGCCGATCATCCGCTGCGCCGTCACGTCGGGGTCGGCCACCGTCGCGGACGCGAGCACGAACGTCGGCGAGGCGCCGTAGGACGCGCAGATCCGCCGCAGGCGTCGTACGACTTGGGCGACGTGGGCGCCGAACACCCCGCGGTAGTGGTGGCACTCGTCGATCACGACGTAGCGCAAGGACCGGAAGAACTGGGTCCAGCGCTGGTGGCCGGGCAGCAGGGAGCGGTGGAGCATGTCGGGGTTGGACAGGACGTACTCCCCGAAGTCGCGCGTCCACTCCCGCTCCTCGGTCGTGCTGTCGCCGTCGTGGGTGCACACCCGGACGTCGAGGCCCAGCGCGTCGATCGCGGCGCGCTGGTCGTGGGCGAGCGCCTTGGTGGGCGCGAGGTACAGCACCGACGCCCCGCGCTGGCCGCGCGGGCCCCGCTCGGCGCGGATGGCGGTCAGGGCGGGCAGCAGGTAGGCCAGCGACTTGCCGGAGGCGGTGCCCGTGGCCAGCACGACGTGCTCGCCGCGCCACGCCGCCTCGGCGGCGGCCACCTGGTGGGCCCAGGGCCGGCCCACGCCGCGCGAGGAGTACGACGCCACCACGGTCGGGTCGGCCCACGCCGGCCAGTCCGCGGTGACCGCCTCACGGGCCGGCACCCGCTCCAGGTGGGTCAGCCGGTCGGCACGGCCCGGGCCCGCGGTGAGCCGCGCGACCAGCGCGCCGGGGTCGACGCGGCTGCCGGCGGTCGGCAGCGGGGTGGTGGGCTGGGCGGTCACCAACGGATTGTCGCAAGCACCCCCGACAGGTGCGACAGGCACGCCCGGTGGCGCGACCGTGTGCGTTCTTGGTGCACGCTCGCCGGGGGCATGGTTTGATGGGCGCACTGCAGGAATGGTGAAGAGCTCTCCCGGGGTGGATACGTGAATCTGACACTGTCGACGCGCGACGTCGGCGGACGCACCGTCGTCGCCGTGGGCGGCGAGATCGACGTCTACACCGCCCCCAAGCTGCGCGACACGATCACCGAGCTCGTCGCCGGCGGCACCTATCACCTGATCATCGACATGCAGGACGTCGAGTTCCTCGACTCCACCGGCCTCGGCGTGCTGGTCGGCGGCCTGAAGAAGGTCCGTGCCCACGACGGCTCGCTGGAGCTGGTGTGCAACGCCGACCGGCTGCTGAAGATCTTCAAGATCACCGGCCTGGCGAAGGTCTTCGTGATCCACGGCTCCTCCGAAGCCGCCCTGGCCTGATCCGGCGGCCCGGTCGCAGGGACGGCCGCCGCTTCCCGGGTATTCCGACGGCGTCGCCGTGCGGAAAAGATCGACGTGACCCGCGTCACATCCTTCGTGCCTTGGGCGCGCGAGTCTGCGTAGACTCCCGCCCACGTTCTATGACCTGGGTCACACGACCCGACGCCTGAACTCCCCAGGAGGCACTGGAATGCCCTCTCCGCTCCTCGTGGACGTCGACGTGACGGGCGGGGATCTCGCCCTCGTCATCGTCGTCGCCCTCATCGCCCTCTTCTGCCTGGCCATGGCCTGGCTCTTCCGAGCCGAGGTGCTGCGCGCCGGCGAAGGCACCGAGAACATGCAGCGGATCGCCCTGGCGGTGCAGGAGGGCGCGAGCGCCTACCTCACCCGCCAGTTCCGCACCCTCGGCATCTTCGCGGCGATCGCGTTCGTGGTCCTGCTGGCGCTGCCGGCCCATGCGGAGGACGGGTCCGGCTTCCTGCAGTCGGAGTGGGGCGTCCGGATCTTCCGGTCGGTGTTCTTCCTCGTCGGGGCCGGCTTCTCGGGAGCGATCGGCTACCTCGGCATGTCGCTCGCCGTGCGCGCCAACCTGCGCGTCGCCGCGGCCGCCAACGAGCAGGGCCGCGACCCGGCGATGAACATCGGCTTCCGTACCGGCGCTGTGGTGGGCATGTCGACGGTCGGCCTGGGACTGCTGGGCGCGGCGGTCGTGGTGATCGCGTTCCAGGACGCGGCGCCCAACGTGCTCGAGGGCTTCGGCTTCGGTGCGGCGCTGCTCGCGATGTTCATGCGCGTCGGCGGCGGCATCTTCACCAAGGCGGCCGACGTGGGCGCCGACCTCGTCGGCAAGGTCGAGCAGAACATCCCCGAGGACGACCCGCGCAACGCCGCGACCATCGCCGACAACGTGGGCGACAACGTGGGCGACTGCGCGGGCATGGCGGCCGACCTGTTCGAGTCGTACGCCGTGACGCTGGTGGCCGCGCTGATCCTGGGCTCGCAGGCGTTCGGCGACAAGGGCCTGGTTTTCCCGCTGATCGTCCCGGCCATCGGCGCCCTGTCGGCCATCGCCGGCGTCTACCTCACCAAGCCGCGCGCCGGTGAGAGCGGCCTGACCACGATCAACCGCTCCTTCTACATCTCCGCCGCCGTCGGCGCGATCGCCAGCGCCATCGCCGCGTTCGTCTACCTGCCCGGCGAGTGGAGCGAGCTCAACGGCGGCGGCTCGGTGCTCGACTCGCTGCTCGGCGCCGACGAGCCGGGCGTCAGCCCGGCACTCTTCGCCGCGGGCGCCGTGGTGATCGGCATCGTCCTCGCCGCCGCGATCCTCGCGCTGACCGGCTACTTCACCGGTACCGAGCACCGGCCCGTCAAGGACGTCGGCAAGACCTCGCTCACCGGCGCCGCTACCGTCATCCTGTCCGGCCTCTCGGTCGGCTTCGAGTCGGCCGTCTACACCGCGATCGTGATCGGTGCCGCGGTCTTCGGCGCAGCGCTGCTGGCCGGCGGCTCCACCACCCTGGCGCTGTTCGCCGTCGCGCTCGCCGGCTGCGGACTGCTCACCACCGTCGGCGTGATCGTCGCGATGGACACCTTCGGCCCGGTGTCCGACAACGCCCAGGGCATCGCCGAGATGTCCGGCGACGTCAGCGAGGAGGGCGCCGGGATCCTCACCGAGCTCGACGCGGTCGGCAACACGACCAAGGCGATCACCAAGGGGATCGCGATCGCCACGGCGGTGCTCGCGGCGAGCGCCCTGTTCGCGTCGTACGCCCAGTCGGCGTTCACCTCGCTCGAGGACGCCGACGGCGTGGCTGACAGCGCGGTGGGCGACGTCGTGCTCGGCTTCATGGTGCTCGACGCCAAGCTGATCGTCGGCACCCTGCTCGGCGCCGGCGTGGTGTTCCTCTTCTCCGGGCTGGCGATCAACGCCGTCGGCCGGGCAGCGGGCGCGGTGGTCATGGAGGTGCGCCGCCAGTTCCGCGACATCCCCGGGATCATGGAGGGCACGGCCCGGCCGGAGTACGGCCGCGTGGTCGACATCGTGACCCGCGACTCGCTGCGCGAGCTCGCCACGCCGGGCATCCTGGCGATCCTGAGCCCGATCGCGGTCGGGTTCGGACTCGGCGTGGGTCCGCTCGCCGGCTTCCTGGTGGGTGCGATCGCTACCGGCACCCTGATGGCGGTCTTCCTCGCCAACGCCGGGGGTGCCTGGGACAACGCGAAGAAGCTGGTCGAGGACGGCAACCACGGCGGCAAGGGGTCCGAGGCGCACGCGGCCACGGTCATCGGCGACACCGTCGGCGACCCGTTCAAGGACACCGCCGGTCCGGCGATCAACCCGCTGCTGAAGGTGATGAACCTGGTCTCGCTGCTGATCGTGGGCGCCATCATCAGCCTGTCCTACGGCGACAGTGAGAACGACGTCGTCCGGATCCTGATCGCGGTCGCGGCAGCGGCCGGCATCTTCGCCGCGGTGCTGGTCTCCAAGCAGCGCTCGTCGGTGATCGGCGAGGACGCGCCGGAGCCGTCATCGATCGAGTCGGCCTAGCCCGATGACCGCTCCCCGGACCCGGCCCGGGACGCCGACCCGGCGCCGGTTCGGGAGCGCGCTGGCCACGGCGGTGCTGACCGCCGTGGCCGGCGTCGTGCTCGTCGTCCCTCCGTCGGCAGCGCCGGCGTCCGCGACGGTCGGCCTGGGTGATCCAGGTCGGCAGGCGGGGTCGGCACCCCTGGCAGGGGAGGTCCGCGGCGCGGCCGGCGCGGCGCCGTACGTCCGGACCTCGCGGACCATCGGCCGGTCGGTGAAGGGCCGGCGGATCAAGGCCTACTACCGCGGCTACGAGGGCGCGCGGCACGTGCTCGTGGTGCTGGGGCAGATGCACGGCGACGAGAAGGCCGGCCGGGCGACCGCCTGGTGGGTCCGCGACCACGTCCGGCCCAGGCCCGGCACCGGGATCTGGGTGGTGCCGTCGATGAACCCCGACGGCAACGCCCGCGGCACCCGTCGCAACGCCCGCGGCGTCGACCTCAACCGAAACTGGCCGACCAGCGGCTGGAGCGGCGCCAACCGGGGCTCGCGCTACTGGGGCGGCCCGCGGCGGGCGAGCGAGCCGGAGACCCGCGCGATGATCGAGTTCCTGCGGACGGTGAAGCCCGACTACATCGCCTCGATCCACCAGCCCCTGCGGGCCGTCGGCAAGCACCGCGGCGGGATCTACTGGCAGCGGCGGCTGGCCCGCAACCTCGACCTGCCGCGCCGCTGGCTCGGCGTCGGCAACCCCACCGGCACGGTCTCCCCGACCCTGACCGGGTGGTACAACGCCCGGTTCCGCGACCACGGCGTCGCCACCACCATCGAGTACGGCGCCCGCCCCTCCACCCGCTACCGGACCGTCAAGGCCGGCCGGGGGATCGCGGCGGCGGCGCTGGTGCGGTGAGGGTGGGCGGGGTGGCTCGCGGGGCTCGCGGGGCTCGCGGGGCTCGCGGGGCTCGCGGGGCTCGCGGGGCTCGCATGTAACTCGGTGTTAGGTCCGCTACCACGGTCTTGTGACCGGTTCTGAGACCGTGGCAGATGCCCGACCACCGTGGTGGAGGTCCGAACACCGAGTTACAAGCCACGTCTACCGTTGCCCCGTGCCCTCCGTCGACCTCGCCGCCCCGCTGCGCGACGCGCTCGTCGCCGCCGACTTCACCTACGACGCCGTCAGCGCGCTGCTCGGGCCCGAGGCGCACACCGCGCTGTCGCGCAACGAGACCACGCCGGCGCTGCGCCGGGTCCGTGACGACGACGGGCTGCTGGCCACGCTGGTGCGGCTCTTCCTGCTCCAGCGCCCGGTCCCCACCGCCGCTGCCGAGCGCGCGCTGCCCGGGCTGATCGACCGCCTGGCCGCGGCGGGCGTGCTGGTGCAGAGCGTCGGCGAGGTCGCGGCGCGGCTGGACGTGCGGCCCTACGCGACCGACGCCGCCGCCTCGCCCGGATCGGCCGGCTCGTCCCGGCCGGTCGACCTGTGGGTGGTCAGCGACCTGACGCCGGGCCTCGACGGACGGGCGACCTCGGTGACCGCCGACTACGTGCTCGGCATCAGCCCCGCGTCCTCCAGCCTCGCGCAGCTGACCCTGCGCCACGACGTCGGCACGTCGCTCGACCTCGGCACCGGCTGCGGCGTCCAGGCGCTCCATCTGGCCACCCACAGCGACCGGGTGGTGGCCACCGACGTCAACGCACGCGCGATCGCCCTCGCCCGGTTCAACGCGGCGCTCAACGACGTCGACGACGTGGTCGACGTGCGGGACGGGTCCTTCTTCGCGCCGGTGGCCGGCGAGCGGTTCGACCTGATCGCGACCAACCCGCCGTTCGTGATCTCGCCGGCCAGCGGTGAGCGGCTGGTCTACCGCGACTCCGGCCTGCCGGGCGACCAGGTGGTCGAGCACATCGTGCGCGCCGCGCCCGACCACCTCACCGACGGCGGCTGGTGCCAGGTCCTGGCCAACTGGGTGATCGAGCGCGACCGCCCGTGGGACGAGCGGCTGGCCGGCTGGCTGCCCGACGAGTGCGACGCGCTCGTGGTGCAGCGTGAGGTGCTCGACCCGGCGGCGTACGTCGAGCTCTGGCTGAAGGACTCCGGCCACCACCCGGCGACGGGCGGCACCGCCGCCACCTACGCCGACCGCTACGACACCTGGCTCTCCTGGCTGGAGGAGCAGGGCGTCGGCGGCATCGGGTTCGGCTGGATCAGCCTGCGCCACCGGCCCGGGGCCACGCCCGGCAGACTCGCGCGCGAGCTGCTCGAGTGGCCCTACGACGTCGAGCAGCCGATCGCGACCGCCATCGCCGGCTGGGCCGACGCGTCCGCCGCGGCGGCCACCGTCGGTCCGGAGACCCGGCTGGTGCTGCGCCCCGACGTGCTCCAGGAGACCAGCGGCTCGGTCGGCGCCGAGGACCCGGCGGCGATCGTGCTCCGCCAGCAGCGCGGGTTCCGGCGGGCGCGCCGCGTGGACACGGTCGTCGCCGCGGTGGCCGGTGCCTGTGACGGCGACCTCCCGCTCGGCCCGTTGGTCGACGCGGTCGGGCAGCTGCTGGAGCAGGACCCGTCGGCGCTGCGCGAGGTCTACCTGCCGGAGGTGCGCGACCTGGTCGCCGAGGGCTTCCTCGCGCCGGCCGACGACTGAACGGCCGTCACGCGGACCGGGAAGCGCAGACCTCCGCGCCCGGCTGCGGCAGACTGGGCCCGTGACGAACGCAGGCTGGTACCCCGACCCCGCTGGTGCACCCAACACCTACCGCTACTGGGACGGCCAGTCGTGGAGCCAGATGACCACCAACAACCCGTCGGGCGCCGCGCCCGGCGGTCCGGTTCAGGGCGGCCCCGGCCAGGGCGGCCCCGGCCAGAGTGCGCCGGGCCAGGGCGGTCAGCAGCCCGGCCCGCCCGAGCAGCACCCCGGCCAGCAGCCCACCCAGCACGTCGGCCAGCAGCCCGGCCAGCCGCAGCCCACCCAGCAGCCCGGCCAGCCGTACGGCGCCGCACCGCCGCCGTACCCCGGCGCCCCGCAGGGGCCCGGTGGCCCGGCCGGTCCCGGCGCGCCGGGCGGCTACGGCCAGCCCGGGTGGGGTCAGCCGCCGGCCAAGGGTGGCGGCGCGGGCAAGGCGATCGCTATCGCGGTGGCGGCGGTGCTCGTGCTGGTGCTGATCGGCGTCGGCGGCTTCTTCGGGTTCCGGGCGCTCAGCGACGACGACGACCCCGCGCGAGGCGGTGACGACCCGACCACCGCGACCGACGACGGCCCCGAGTCGGGCAGCGGCGGCACCGAGGGGCCGAGCTCGTCGGGCACCGTCGCGCCGACCGGCATCCAGTGCACCGGCGGCGACCCGAAGCCGGAGGAGGACCCGGGCGAGACGCCCAGGCGGATCAGCGGCGGCGGGCTGACCATCCCCCGGCTCGGCGGCTACACCGTCGACCTGCGCGTGTCGGAGGCGCTCACCTTCGCCGACGACATCGTCGTGCAGTACTCCTTCGTCAGCGACCAGTGGGTCTCCGAGTACGCCGTCGGCGCGCTTCCCAAGGACAGCGGCTTCGAGGACCCGGCCCAGGCGGCGGAGATCGTCATGCAGTGCCTGACGATGAACGACCAGGTCTACCGGGGCTTCGACACCCGCACCGACGTGAAGAACGAGGCGATCACCGTGGACGGCCGGCCGGCCCACCTGATCACCTCCGAGATCCGCGTCGACGACCCCGACGTGTCGCTCGAGGGCGACGTCACCTCGGTGGTCGTCGTCGACACCGGCGACCCCGAGACCTTCGGCGTCTACCTCGGCGTGGTGCCCATCGGCGACACCAACCTGATCGCCCAGCAGGAGCGGGTCATCGACCGGATCCGGGTGAGCTGACCCGCCCCGTCGGCCCACCTCGCCGGCCCACCCGGCGGGCCGTCGCGGCGCGGCGGCGCGGGACAGCGCTCGCGGGACCGCTGGACACAAGCGCTACCGTGGCCGGTCGAACCACACCCACAGCAAGCAGAGAAGGTCCCCGTGGCACACAAGTTGGTGATCGTCGAGTCACCGGCCAAGGCCCGCACCATCGGCGGGTACCTCGGCGACGGCTACGTCGTCGAGTCCTCCATCGGCCACATCCGGGACCTCCCGAACAACGCCGCCGACACCCCCGCCAAGATCAAGGACAAGCCGTGGGGCCGGCTGGCCATCGACGTGGAGAACGGCTTCCAGCCCTACTACGTCGTCCCGCGCGACAAGAAGAGCCACATCTCCAAGCTCAAGCAGCTGCTCAAGGACGCCGACGAGCTCTATCTCGCCACCGATGAGGACCGCGAGGGCGAGGCGATCGCCTGGCACCTCCTCGACGAGCTGAAGCCGAAGGGCATCCCGGTGCGCCGGATGGTCTTCCACGAGATCACCCGCTCGGCGATCCAGGACGCCGCCGCCAACCCGCGCGACCTCGACATGGACCTGGTCGAGGCGCAGGAGACGCGACGGATCCTCGACCGGCTCTACGGCTACGAGGTCTCGCCCGTCCTGTGGCGCAAGGTGATGTCGGGGCTGTCGGCGGGTCGCGTGCAGTCGGTGGCGACCCGGCTGGTGGTCGACCGCGAGAAGGAGCGGATGGCCTTCAAGGTCGCCTCGTACTGGGACCTCGAGGGCACCTTCGACGCGGGCTCGAAGCACGACCAGCGGATGTTCCCCGCCCGGCTGCACACGATCGACGGCGCCCGCGTCGCGAGCGGCGCCAACTTCGGGCCCGACGGCCGGGTCAAGCCCGGCGCCTCGGTCGTCCACCTCGACCGCCCGCGCGCCGAGGCCCTCGTCGCCGCGCTCGAGAACACCGAGTACGACGTCAGGTCGGTCGAGGCGAAGCCCTACCGCCGTTCGCCGTACGCACCGTTCCGCACGACCACCCTCCAGCAGGAGGCCAGCCGCAAGCTCGGCATGGGCGCGAGCGTCACCATGTCGGTGGCGCAGCGCCTCTACGAGAACGGCTTCATCACCTACATGCGCACCGACTCGACGACGCTGTCGAGCAGTGCGGTCGCGGCCGCCCGGCAGCAGGTGCAGGAGCTGTACGGCGCGGAGTACCTCCCCGACGCACCGCGCACCTACGCCAGCAAGGTGGCCAACGCCCAGGAGGCGCACGAGGCGATCCGCCCGGCGGGCGAGACGTTCCGCACCCCGGCGCAGACCGGGTTGACCGGCGACCAGTTCCGCCTCTACGAGCTGATCTGGATGCGCACCGTCGCCTCCCAGATGAAGGACGCCGTGGGTCAGTCGGTGTCGATCCGGATCGGCGGCCAGGCCCGGCACCCGGACGGGAAGACCGAGGACGTCGTCTTCTCCGCCTCCGGCCGGGTGATCACCTTCCACGGCTTCCTCAAGGCCTACGTCGAGGGCACCGACGACTCCACCACCGCCAAGGACGACGCGGAGACCCGGCTGCCCGCGCTCGAGCAGGGCGACCGGGTCTCGGCCGCGTCGCTGACGGCGAACGGCCACGAGACCAAGCCGCCCGCCCGCTACACCGAGGCGACCCTGATCAAGGAGCTCGAGGAGCGGGAGATCGGCCGCCCCTCGACGTACGCCTCGATCATCGGGACGATCCTGAACCGCGGCTACGTCTACAAGAAGGGCACCGCGCTGGTGCCGGCGTGGATCGCGTTCTCGGTGGTGCGGCTGCTCACCGAGCACTTCCCGCGGCTGATCGACTACGAGTTCACGGCCGGGATGGAGGGCGTGCTCGACCAGATCGCCCGCGGCCAGAAGGACCGGGTCACCGAGCTGTCGGAGTTCTACTACGGGTCGGACAAGCTCGAGGGGCTGCTCCCGCTGGTGCAGGGCCTCGGCGACATCGACGCCAAGGAGCTGGCGACCTTCCCGGTCGGCAGCGACGACGACGGGATCCAGCTCCGGGTCGGCAAGTACGGCCCCTACCTGGAGGGCCCCGGCGCCGACGGCGCTCCGGTGCGGGCCAACGTCCCCGACGACCTGCCGCCCGACGAGCTCACCGTCGAGAAGGCGAAGGAGCTGCTGGCCAACCCGGCCGGCGAGGAGATCGACCTCGGCGTGCACCCCGAGACCGGGCTGCAGGTGGTGGCGAAGAACGGCCGGTTCGGGCCCTACGTCACCGAGCTGCTCCCCGACGACGCCCCGAAGTCGGCGAAGCCGCGCACGGGCTCGCTGTTCAAGTCGATGTCGCTCGACACCGTCACCCTCGACGACGCGGTCAAGCTGCTCTCGCTGCCGCGGGTGGTCGGCGCCGACCCCGAGTCCGGCGACGAGATCACCGCCCAGAACGGCCGCTACGGGCCCTACCTCAAGAAGGGGTCGGACTCCCGGTCGCTGGCCAGCGAGGACCAGATCTTCACGATCACCCTCGACGAGGCGCTCCGCATCTACGCCCAGCCCAAGCAGCGCGGCCGGGCCGCGGCCGCCGCGCCGCTGAAGGAGCTCGGCAACGACCCGGTCTCCGGCCAGCCGGTCGTGGTGAAGGCCGGCCGGTTCGGCGAGTACGTCACCGACGGCGAGTACAACGCCACCCTGCGCAAGGACGACTCGGTCGAGGCGATCACCCTCGAGCGGGCCGCCGAGCTCCTCGCCGAGCGGCGCGCCAAGGGCCCGGCGAAGAAGGCGGCCAAGAAGGGCGCGAAGAAGGCCACCGCGAAGAAGGCGGCCAAGAAGACCACCAAGAAGACGACCAAGAAGGCGGCGGCGAAGAAGACCGCCACCAAGGCGGCGAAGAAGTCGTAGGGGGTCGGCCGGGGGCTGTGACGGGTGAGCCTGGGCCGCCCACCGGCGGCCCCCGCCCGTCGACGTCCTGCCCGCCCTCGAACACCCACCCGCCCGCCCGACCGCCCGCCCGACCACACCGTCGGCCCCGTCTCGTAGGTTCAGTCCCGTGACCCGCTACCCCGGCCAGTACGCCGCCACCGGCGTCTTCGTGTGCTTCGAGGGCGGCGAGGGCGCGGGCAAGTCGACCCAGTCGCGGCTGCTGCGCGACCGGCTCGCCGCCGACGGCTACACCGTGCTGCTGACCCACGAGCCCGGCGACACCCCGGTGGGCCAGGAGCTGCGCCGGATCGTGCTGAGCCCCGAGACCGGCGCCCTGGCCGACAAGACCGAGGTGCTGCTGTACGCCGCCGACAAGGCCGAGCACGTCGAGACCGTCGTACGGCCGGCGCTGGAGCGGGGCGAGGTGGTGGTCACCGACCGCTACGTCGACTCCACGCTGGCCTACCAGGGTGCGGGCCGGGCGCTCGATGCCGCGGAGGTCGAGGAGGTGGCCCGCTGGGCGACCGGCGACCTGCGCCCGCACCTGACCGTGGTGCTGGACCTGGAGCCGGAGGCGGGGCTGGGCCGCTTCGCGGAGCGCGACCGGATCGAGGGGGAGTCGCTGGAGTTCCACCAGCGGGTGCGGCGGTCGTTCCTCGAGCTCGCCGCCCGCGACCCGGAGCACTACGTCGTGCTGGACGCGCGGGCCCCGGTCGACGAGCTCGCCGGGACGATCTGCGGCCGCGTGCGCCCCCTGCTGCAGCAGGCGAGCCGGCGATGACGGTCTGGAGCACCCTGGTCGGCCAGCGGCCGACGATCACCGCCCTCCAGCAGGCGGTCGCCGGCCACGGCATGACCCACGCCTGGCTGTTCACCGGGCCGCCCGGGTCCGGCCGCTCGAACGCCGCCGTGGCCTTCGCGGCCGCCCTGCAGTGCGAGCACGGCGGCGCCGGCCCCGACTGCCCGGACAC
The DNA here is from genome assembly GCF_051280635.3 of Nocardioides proteolyticus. Lineage (NCBI taxonomy): Bacteria > Bacillati > Actinomycetota > Actinomycetes > Propionibacteriales > Nocardioidaceae > Nocardioides > Nocardioides proteolyticus. The sequence goes on from NZ_JBNBPO030000026.1 coordinate 17,017, forward strand.
CTGCCACGCCTGTCACACCGTGCTCGCCGGCAGCCACGCCGACGTGTCGGTGATCCGCACCGAGAAGCTCTCCATCGGCGTCGACGAGGTCCGCGACCTGGTCCGCCGGGCGTCGCTGAGCCCGATGGGCGACCGCTGGCAGATCCTCGTCGTCGAGGACGCCGACCGGCTCACCGACCAGGCCTGCAACGCCCTGCTCAAGGCGATCGAGGAGCCCAACGGCCGCACCGTGTGGATGCTCTGCGCCCCGACCGTCGAGGACGTGCTCCCGACGATCCGCTCCCGCTGCCGGCTGGTGACGCTGTCCACGCCGACGACCGAGGAGGTCGCCGGCTTCCTGGTGGCCAAGGGCGTCGAAGGTTCGCTGGCGTCGTACGCCGCCCGGGCGAGCCAGGGCCACATCGGGCGGGCGCGGGCGCTGGCGTTCGACGAGGCGGTCCGCCGGCGGCGCGAGGAGGTCGTCCGGATCCCCGCCCGGCTCACCAGCCTGGGGCGGTGCATGGACGCCGCCACCCGGCTGGCCGAGACGGCCAAGGAGGAGGCCGACGCCATCACGGCCGACCTCGACGCCCGCGAGAAGGCCGACCTCGACTCGGCGTACGGCGTCGTGGAGCGCGGCCGCCGCCCGCGGGAGTACGGCCCGGCGCTGGCCGCCCTGGAGAAGGGGCAGAGGACTAGGGCCAAGCGGCGTCACCTCGACGTGGTCGACCGCGGGCTCACCGACCTGGTGTCGGTCTACCGCGACGCGATCGCGGTGGCCACCGGCGCCCCCGGCGCGCTGGTCAACGAGGAGATCCGCGACCAGGTCGAGGAGATCGTGCGGACCTCGACGCCGGAGCTCAACCTGCGGCGGATCGGGTGGATCTTCACCGCACGGGAGCAGATGTTGGAGTTCAATGTCCCGGTCGCCTTGGCCCTGGAGTCGATGATGGTGGCGTTGAAGGCACCGCAACGGTGAGGAGCACCAGGTGAAGAAGCAGTTGATCGTCGCGGTCGCGGTGATCTGGACGTTGGTCGTGGCCGGCGCGATCGGGGTGGGCGTGCTGCTCCTCACCGACGACGACGCCGATCCGGCGGCCGAGCGGGAGTCGGACTCGCCCTCCAGCCAGGCGCCGCCGACCGGCGACGGCCTGGAGCGGTTCTACGACCAGGAGATCTCCTGGAAGGAGTGCGGCGACAACGAGTGCGGTGAGCTCGAGGTGCCGATCAGCTACGAGGACCCGGGGGAGGGCACCATCCTGCTCGCGCTCGAGCGGGCGAAGGCCACCGGCGACAAGATCGGCTCGCTGGTGGTCAACCCCGGCGGCCCGGGCGCGCCCGGCACCTCCACCGTCGAGCAGGCCGACTCCTACTTCGCCGAGAAGCTCCGGGCCTCCTACGACATCGTCGGCTTCGACCCGCGCGGCACGGGCGAGTCCGAGCCCGTCGACTGCCTCAGCGACGACGACCTCGACGAGCAGATCGCGGCCGACCCCGATCCCGACACCCCCCAGGAGGTCGAGGAGGGGGTCGAGAACTCCGAGGAGTTCTGGACCGGGTGCGAGCAGAAGTCCGGCGAGGTCGCCGCCCACGTCAGCACCGTCGAGGCGGCCCGCGACATGGACGTGTTGCGCGAGGTGCTCGGCGAGGACAAGCTCGACTACCTCGGCTTCTCCTACGGCACCCGCCTCGGCGCGACGTACGCCGAGCTCTACCCCGACAACGTCGGCCGCTTCGTCCTCGACGGCGCGATCGACCCCTCGATCTCCTCCCGCGAGGGCTCGCTGAGCCAGGCCAAGGGCTTCGAGACCGCGCTGCGCGCCTACGTCCAGGACTGTGTCGACGGCGGCAGCTGCTTCCTGGGCGGCAGCGTCGAGGAGGGCCTGGCGACGATCAAGGGGCTGCTCGAGGACATCGACGAGAAGCCGCTGGAGACCGAGGACCCCGAGGGCCGCGAGCTGACGGTCGGCCTGGCGTTCTACGGCCTGATCACCCCGCTGTACGCCAAGGAGAACTGGACCTACCTCGACACCGGTCTCAAGGAGGCGCTCGACGGCGACGGCAGCACCCTGCTGTTCCTCTCCGACTTCTACGGATCGCGCGAGAACGGCGAGTACACCGACAACAGCCTCGAGGCGATCAGCGTCATCAACTGCCTCGACGACCCGTGGTCGATCACCGCCGAGGAGGTCCCCGACCACTTCGCGGACTTCGAGAAGGCCTCGCCCACGTTCGGCCGGGTCTTCGCCTGGGGACTGACCGCGTGCAACGGGATCCCGTTCACCTCCACCGACGAGCCCGACCTCGAGATCGACGGCTCCGGTGCGGCTCCGATCGTGGTCATCGGCACCACCCGCGACCCCGCGACGCCGTACGAGGAGGCGGTCGCGATGGCCGAGCAGCTCGAGTCCGGCGTGCTGGTCAGCCGCGACGGTGACGGCCACACGGCCTACAACCGCGGCAACGCCTGCATCGACGACGCGGTCCACGGCTACCTGATCGACGGGACGGTGCCCGAGGACGGACTCGAGTGCTGACCGGCTGACCCGGTCGCCGGGCGGGCCGGCGTACAGCGACGCGGCTCGCGCTCGCCCGCCCGGCGCCCCGGATTCCGTGGACCACCGGCCCCGCCGGTATGCTTCCGCGTCGTCGGTGCTTGCGCCGGCACGCCGCCTTAGCTCAGTCGGTAGAGCGAATCACTCGTAATGATTAGGTCGTCGGTTCGATTCCGACAGGCGGCTCCAGTGAGCTGTGAGGCCTCGGTCGAGGCTGCACACGCCGCACCGTGCCGGCGTGGCCGGGCGCTCAGACCGGCACCCGCCGCACCGGCAGCTCCGCCAGCGGGTTCCAGCCCCGCCCGATCCGCCGACCGGTCAGGGTGACCCAGGGGAGCCGGATCACGACCTCCTCGTCGCGGGCCCAGGCCGGCGGGCCGGGCGCCCGCCGCTCCTCCTCCGAGAGCTCGTCAGGAGCGACCCGCTCCCCGCGTCCTCGGGCGACCACGGACCAGCCGTGCCACTGCTCGTGGCTGACGTTGTCGACCTCGAAAACGAGCGCCGCGCCGGGGGCGAAGCGGTCCAGCAGCGAGCCCGGCGCCGTGCGCACGAGTACGGCGCCGCCCACCGCGACGTAGTTGACCGGCACCACCTCCGGTCCGGTCGGCCGGCACAGCGCCATCCGGCCGAAGACTCCGGCGCGCAGCAGCGCCTCGCTCTCGTCGTAGGTCAGCTCGTGGATCTCGGACACACCCCCAGCGTGAGCGGCAGCAGCGGCCGCCGGACAGGGGCGAAGGTCCCGCGACCACCGGGTCCGTCGGCCGCCGGTCCGTGCGGCAGGCGTCAGGCAGGCCTCCCGCAGGCCTCAGCGGGCCTTAAGCAGGCAGCGAGAACCAGACCGTCGTGCCGCCCGACGACGCGTCCTCGACGCCGATCCGGCCGCCGTGCGCCTCGACCGCGCGCTTCGCCGTCGCCAGGCCGATGCCGGTGCCGGTCACCGAGCGGTGGGCGCGGGCGTGCAGGTCGAAGACCGACGCGCGGCTCTCCGGCGGGATGCCGGACCCGTTGTCGGTGACCGCGACCCGCCACTGCCCGTCCTGGCGGCGGGCCGAGACGCCGATCTCGGGACGGCGGTCCGCCGGGGTGAACTTCACGGCGTTGGACAGCAGGTTCAGCAGCACGGCGTAGATCTGGTCGGCGTCGGCCAGCACCTGGGGGAGTGGCTCGCGGCGCACCAGTGCGGACCGCTCGTCGAGCACCGGGGCGAGGTCGGCCAGGGCGTGGTCGAGGACGACGTCCAGCTCGACCGGCGTGCGGTCCAGCTCGGCGCCGACCCGGGCGTAGGCGAGGATCGTGTCGATCATCGCCGCCATCCGGTGCCCGGCGCTGGTGGTGGCCTCCACCAGCGCGGCGGCGTCGGGATCCCGGGCCACGGCGGGCTCGGACGCGAGCAGCTCGCTGTTGGCGAGCACCGCCGTCAGCGGGGAGCGGAGGTCGTGGCTGACCTGGCCGGCGAAGAGCGAGAGCAGCTCGTTGGAGCGGCTCAGCTCGGCCTGGGTCCGGGTCAGCTCGGCCAGCGACTGCTCGAGCTGCCGGCTGCGCAGCCGGAGCTCGAGCACGTCGACCACCCGCTCCGCGACCACGCGGAGCACGGCGGCGCGCTCGGCCGCGAGCTCGTGCGGCTCGGTGTCGAAGACGCAGAGGCGGCCGATCGTCGTGCCCTGCGGCGTGACCAGCGGCGCGGAGGCGTAGAACCGGACGGTGTCGATCTCCCCGGTGACGAAGGGGTTGGCGGAGAACCGCCGGTCGATGCTCGCGTCCGGAGCCACGACGGTGCGGTCGTCGTCGAGCACCGCCGCGCACATCGAGTCCTCCCGCGCGCACACCGAGGGATCGATGCCAGTCGCGGCGATCTGGTGCTGGTGGTCGTGGGTGATCAGGTTGATCGCGGCGTTGGGCACGTCGCAGACCAGCGCGGCCAGCTCGACGAGGGCCTGCAGGTCGCGGCCGCCCGCCCCGGCGAGCGCGTCGTAGCTGTCGATCGCCTCATCGGGCGTCGGTGCCTCCACCACGACGTCAGCGTACGGAGCCGGTGTGCCTGGACCCCGGAGCTCAGAAGACGACGCCGCGGTCGACCACCAGGTTGGAGCCGGTGATCGACGCCGCCGCGCTCGAGGCGAGGAACAGCACGGCGTCGCAGACGTCGGCCGGCGGCATGAAGCCGGGGAAGGCGCTCTGGCTCTTCATCAGCAGGTCCCAGTCGATGTCGGCGGGCAGGTCCTTGGCGGAGGTGTGCGGCATCGGGGTGTCGATCCCGCCGGGGGAGACGCAGTTGACCCGCACCTTCTGCTTGGCCAGCTCGATCGCGAGGGACCGCATGGCCAGCAGCACGCCGGCCTTGCTCGCGCAGTACACCGAGTTGTAGGGCTGGGCGAAGGTGGCCGAGATCGAGGCGATGGTGACGACGTTGCCGCGGGACTCGGCGAGCGCCGGGGCGACCGCCTGGGTCAGCAGCACCGGCGCGACGAGGTTGACGTCGGTGTGCAGCCGGAGGTCGGCGGCGGTGATGTCGCCGAGCCGCGCGAAGCGCTGCACGCCCGCCACGTTGCAGAGCACGTCGAGGCCGCCCAGGTCGGCGACCGCCTGCTCGGCGAACGCCTCGACCGCCGCGTCGTCGCGCAGGTCGGTGACCACGACGCCGTCCCCGGCGACCGCGTCGGTGGCGACGACCGTGGCGCCCTCGCGCCGGAACGCCGCGACCAGTGTGCTGCCCACGCCGCCGGCCGCGCCGGTGACGACGACCCGCTTCCCCTCGAAGCGGCGCGCTGCGTCTGGCTGGTCCATCGGGCTCTCCCTCGTTCGGCGGTCGGGTCCGAGAGTAGAACCTGTTCCACCCGCGTGGAGGGGGATGCCGGTCACCGGACGGTGCGGATCATCTTCTTGTTGACGAACTCCTCCATGCCGTACCGCCCGAGCTCCCGGCCGAAGCCCGACCGCTTGATCCCGCCGAAGGGCAGCTCCGCCGCGTCGAGGCCGACCCCGTTGACGAAGACCATGCCCGCCTCGATCCGGTCTGCGACCCGCTGCGCCTGCTCGGGGTCGTCGGTGAAGACGAACGAGCCGAGGCCGTACGGCGTGTCGTTGGCCAGCCGGACCGCGTCGTCCTCGTCGGCCGCGCGGAAGACCATCGCCACGGGGCCGAACAGCTCCTGCCGGTAGGCCGGGTTGTCGGACCCGACGCCGGTCAGCACCCCGCTGGGGTGGAACGCGCCCTTGCGGTCGCCGGCGCTGGCCAGCGACGCGCCCCCGGCCACGGCGGCGTCCACCTGGTCGGCGAGCCCCGCCGCCGCCGCCTCCGAGACCAGGGGCGATCCCGGCGACGCGGCGAGCAGTGCCTCGGTGAACTTGGCGACGAAGTCGTCGTAGAGCTCGTCGACCACGATGAACCGCTTGCCGGCGTTGCAGGCCTGCCCGGTGTTCTCCATCCGGGCCGCCACGGCGGCCTGGACCGTGGCGTCGAGGTCGTCGGACCCGAGCACCAGGAACGGGTCGGAGCCGCCGAGCTCGAGCACCACCTTCTTCAGGTGCCGCCCGGCGATCTCGGCGACCGCGGCGCCGGCCCGCTCCGACCCGGTCAGCGAGACGCCCTGCACCCGCGGGTCGGCGATGATCCGCTCGACCTGCTCGTGGGAGGCGTAGACGTTGACGTAGGCGCCGGCGGGAAGGCCCGCGTCGAGGAACAGCTGCTGGAGCAACGCCGCCGACCGGGGGCACTGCGGCGCGTGCTTGAGCACGATGGTGTTGCCGGTGGCCAGGTTGGGGGCGACGAACCTCGCCACCTGATAGGTCGGGAAGTTCCACGGCATGATGCCCAGCAGCACGCCGACCGGCGCGCGTCGTACCAGCGCGGTGCCCTCGCCGTCGGCCAGCTCGATCGGCTCGTCGGCGAGGAACCTGGCGGCGTGGTCGGCGTAGTAGTCGTAGATGTCGGCCGAGAAGTCGACCTCGCCCTCGGCGTCGGCGAGCGGCTTGCCCATCTCCTCCACCATCGTCGCCGACAGCTCGGCGCTGCGGTCCCGGTGCAGCTGGGCGACCCGCCGCAGCAGCGCGGCGCGGTCCTCGACCGAGGAGGTCCGCCCCCAGGTGGTGAACGCCGTCGCCGCGGCGTCCACGGCCGCGGCGACGGCGTCGTCGGTGGCCGTCGGGAAGGTCTCCACGAGCTCTCCGGTGGCAGGGTTCAGCACGGCGTAGTCGGGCATGGTGGTGCTCCTTGGTCGGCGGGGACGGCTCAGCGGGCGGACTCGACGTCCGAGGACAGTCGTTGCGCCAGCCAGACGGGGACGATGGAGAAGACGATCAGGACGACGGCGACGACGTTGACCACCGGCGCCTGATTGGGACGGAACATGTTGTTGAGGATCCAGATGGGCAGCGTGTTGGCGCCGTTCCCCGCGGTGAACGTGGTCACGATGATCTCGTCGAAGCTCAGCGCGAAGGCCAGCATGCCGCCGGCCAGCAGCGCCGACCGGAGCTGCGGGAGCGTGACCAGCCGGAACGTGGTGAAGATGCCGGCACCGAGGTCGGCGGAGGCCTCCTCGAGGCTGGTGCCCATCCGCCGCAGCCGCGCCTGCACGTTGTTGAACACGGTGACGATGCAGAACGTGGCGTGCGCGATGACGATGGTCCACAGCGACAGCTGGACGCCGAGGATCGTGCGGAAGCCGTTGTTGAGCGCGATGCCGGTGACCACGCCCGGCAGCGCGATCGGCAGGATCACCAACAGGTTCACCGAATGCTTGCCGAAGAAGTCGTAGCGCTGCAGGGCCAGGGCGAGCAGGGTGCCCAGCACGAGGGCCACGAGCGTCGCGATCGCCGCCACCTGCAGGCTGGTGACCAGCGCCTCCCGGGCGCCGTCGCTGTGGGCGGCCCGCCGCCACCACTCCAGGGTGAGGCCCTGCGGTGGCCAGGTCATGGACTGGCTGGCGTTGACCGAGTTGGCGACGACCACCAGCAGCGGCAGGTAGATCAGGGCCAGCACCCCGAAGGTGAGCACGGCGAGCACGCGGCGCGCGGCACGGCTGAGGTTCATCAGAGGTTCTCCAGGGCGCCGGTACGACGGATCGCGGTGAGCAGCACCAGCATCACGACGATCGGGATCATGGCGATCGCCGCGGCGAGGGGCAGGTTGTTGGCGGCGCCGGCGTTGACGAAGACGAGGTTGCCGAGCATCTGGTTCGCCCCGCCGACGATGTTGACGGTGATGTAGTCGCCCATGGTGAGCGAGAAGCTGAAGATGGCGCCCGCCACGATGCCGGGCACCAGCAGCGGAAGGACGATCGAGCGGAGCACCATCCCGCTCGTGGCGCCGAGGTCGCCGGCCGCCTCGAGCAGCGAGTCGGGGACCCGCTCCAGCGCCGCGAAGATCGGCAGGATGACGTAGGGCAGCCAGATGTAGGCCTGGGTGATCACCACGGCCGTGAGCCCGTAGCCGGGCGAGCCGAGGCCGGTCCACTCCGCGAGCCCGCCCTCGGAGAGCACGACGCGCCAGGAGAAGACCTTCACCAGGTAGCTGGCCCACAGCGGGGTGAGCACCGCGACGACGAGCATGCGGCGGACCCGCGGCGAGGCCACCTTGGCCATGTAGAAGGCGATCGGGAGCGCGATCGCCACGTCGATCACCGTCACCACCAGTGCCACCGCGATCGTCCGGACGGTGACGTTGCGGTACACCTCGTTCTCGACCAGCGTGCGGAAGTTCTCCAGCGTCCAGGTGCGGTCGATCTCGCTGCTGAGGCTGTCCACCGACCACAGCGAGGTGATCAGCAGCGCCGCCAGCGCGACGACGTACACGAGGAGCATCCACGCGAGCGGAGCGGAGAGCAGCAGGCCCAGCCGCAGCCAGCCGAGGCGGTGCAGCAGCCGGGAGCCCGGCCGGGCCGCCGACGCCCGCGGTGCGGGGTCGGCGGACCGGCCGGTCCGGCCGTCGGTGACGGGGGTGGAGGTGGCCATGGTCAGCCCTTGATCTCCGTCCAGGCCTGGGTCCACTGCGCGTAGTCGGTGCACTCGACGTCGGTGCGGCCGTCGAGGCAGTCCTTGATCGGCGTGCGCCAGAACCAGAGCTGCTCGGCGTACTCCTCGTCACCGGCGTGGAACGTCTCGCAGTGCTTCGGGTTCGTCGTCTTCTCGCAGGCCTCCGGGCTGTTCGGGGCCTCACCGAAGTACTCCGTCGCCTGGGCGTTGGCCTCCGGGCTGAGGATGTAGTCCATCCACGCGTAGGCGCAGTTGGGGCTCTTCGCCTGCGAGGACAGCATCCAGGTGTCGTTCCACGCCGTGGCGCCCTCGGTGGGGAGGGTGACGTCGACGTCCTTGTTCTTGATGTTGTTCTTGATCACCTGCCAGGTGGTGCCGACGACCGAGTCGCCGGTCTCGAAGGCCTGGATCTCCTTCAGGTAGTCCGACCAGTACTCCCCGACGTACTGCCGCTGGAGCTTGAGCAGGTCCACCGCGGCGTCCAGCTGCTCCTGGTCCAGCGCGTAGGGGTTCTCGATGCCCAGCTCGGGCTGGGTCTTCATCAGGTAGAGCGCGGCGTCGGCGATGTAGATCGGCGAGTCGTACGCCGTCACCTTGCCCTTGTTGCGCTCCAGCTGGGCCTTGTCGAACACCGCGCCCCACGACGTCGGCGGCTCGTCGAAGCTCTTCTTGTTGTACATGAGCAGGTTGGCGCCGTACCCGTGGGGGACGCCGTAGTTCTTGCCGTCCACCGAGTTCCACTCGGTGTCCTTGAGGAAGTCGTAGACGTTCTCGTAGTTCGGCACCAGGTCGGTGTTGATCTCCTGCGCCTCGTCGGAGGCGATCAGCCGGAGCGAGAGGTCGCCGGAGGCCGCGATGACGTCGTACTCACCGGACTTGGCGAGGTTGAGCGCCTCGTCGGAGGTGCCGTAGACCTTGCTGGTCACCTCGCAGCCGGTGTCCTTCTCGAACGCCGACACCCAGTCGACGTTCGGGTCGTTGCTGCCGTCCTCGACGTAGCCGGGCCAGGCGAGGATGGAGACCTGGCCCTCCATCTCGCCGAGCTCCTCGACGGCATCGGTGTTCTTCTCGTCGTCGCCGCTGCCGCAGGCGGTCAGCACGGAGACCGACAGCAGGGAGAGGCAGGCCATCTTCACGCGGCCGCGCCGGAGGGTGGATTTCATGGTGATCTCCGCTTTCTCGTTGGGCTTTCTCGGTGGGTTGGTGTGGAGCTGCAGAGGGGTCAGGTGGGCCGGCCGAGGGCGACCACGTCGGCACGCGCGAACCGGACGGTCACCGCGTCGCCACGGTGGTCGGAGCGGGCGAGGGAGCCGGAGGTCTGCTCCAGGGCGACGAGCTCGAGGCCGTCGTCGGTGCGCAGGTGCACCCGGTGGCCGGTGCCGAGGTAGATGGACTCCACGACGACCGCGTCGAGGCGGACCTCGTCGGGCTCGGCGGGTCCGGCGTCGCCGGCGGCGGACAGGCGCAACCGCTCGGGCCGGACGGCGTGCTCCCCGGCCACGCCGAGCACCCGCCGCGAGGTGTCGCTGTCGAGCAGGTTGGTGGTGCCGACGAAGCCGGCGACGTACGCCGAGCTGGGGTGCTCGTAGATCTCGCGCGGCGTGCCGAGCTGCTGGATCCGGCCGGCGTCGAAGACGGCGATCCGGTCGCTGAGGGTCAGCGCCTCCTCCTGGTCGTGGGTGACGAAGACGAAGGTGATGCCGAGGTCGCGCTGGAGCTGCTTGAGCTCCACCTGCATCTGCTCGCGCAGCTTGAGGTCGAGCGCCCCGAGCGGCTCGTCGAGCAGGAGGACGCGGGGCTCCAGCACGATGGCCCGGGCCAGGGCGACCCGCTGTCGCTGACCGCCGGAGAGCTGGGTCGGCCGCCGGCCCCCCAGGTGGCCCAGCCGCACGGTCTCGAGTGCGCGCTGTGCGCGCTCCCGGCGGTCCTTCTTGCCCAGGCCGCGGACCCGCAGCCCGTAGCCGACGTTGTCGAGGACGCTCATGTGCGGGAAGAGCGCGTAGTCCTGGAAGACGGTGTGCACGTCACGCTCGAACGGCGCCGCCCGGGTCACGTCCACCCCGCCGAGGACCACGGTGCCGGCGGTGGCGGACTCGAAGCCCGCGATCAGCCGCAGGACCGTCGTCTTGCCCGAGCCCGAGGGGCCCAGCATCGAGAAGAACTCACCGTCCGCGATGTCGAGGTCGACGCCGTCCACGGCGGCCACGTCGCCGAACTCCTTGCGGAGGCCGCGGAGCGAGATGGCAGGCGAGCCCGCGTCCGTGGCGGGAGCAACGGGCGGCGCAGGGGCGCTCGTCGGGAGGGACATCTGGATGTGCCTTTCGTCGCGGTCCGCCGGATTGGTGCGATAACCTATGACTTCAGAGTTCAAAGCACAAGGGATGCGGCAAGATGGTCCGCAAACGTCATCGAGCGGTAACAGGACAGGAGGCCCCGTGGCGGTGCCGTTCTACGGGCGGGCATCGGCAGCGGTGTTCTCACCGCTGGAGTCGATGAGCCGGTCCGAGCTGGTGGTCCGCCGGCTGACCGACGCGATCGCGCTCGGCCTGCTGCCCGACGCGGAGCAGCTGCCCGGTGAGACCGACCTGGCCGGCATCTTCGGCGTCTCCACCGTGACCGTCCGCGAGGCGCTCTCCGTGCTGCGTGCGGAGGGCCTCATCGAGACCCGGCGCGGGCGCGGTGGCGGCAGCTTCGTCCGGATGCCCGAGAACGGCATCAGCCACCTCGCCCGCCGCCGCCTCGACGGCTTCGGCCTCAGCGAGCTGCGCGACCTCGGCGACGTCTACGCGGCCATCTGCGGCGCGAGCGCGGCGCTCGCCGCCCGCCGGTCCAGCCCTGACGACCTCGCGCGACTGGGGCGGGTCGCCGACGCGCTCGCCGCGGCCGAGACCGCCGACGCCCGGCGCCGGGCCGACGCCCACTTCCACATCGAGGTCGCCGCCGCCGCGCAGTCGCCGCAGCTCTACCACGAGGAGGTTCGTCTGCAGGCCGAGTTCGGCACGCTGCTGTGGATCGCCTTCGGCGACGACGCCAGCCACGCGCAGATGGTGCGCAGCTGTCGAGCCGTGGTGGCGGCCATCGGACAGCACGACCCCCGGGCGGCCCGGGAGGCGGCCGAGCAGCGGGTGGCCGACTCGACCGCCCGCCTGATCGAGTACCGACTCAGTGAGGACAGGCGATGAGCAACCCGACCAAGCAGGCCGGCGGGACCGGCCGGACCGCGAAGGCTGCGCCCGCCGCGGCCAGGGGCGACCTGCCCGCCGAGGTCGAGCGCGTCCGACAGGCGCTGGACGCGCTCGTGGGCGACGCCCTCGCGCTCGCCGACCGGATCGCGGCCGCCGTGGAGCCGGCGCTCGCGTCCCGCGCCGTGCCAGCCCGTGGCGACCTGGCCGCGGTGGAGCCCCTCGTCACGCCGGTGCTCGCCGATGCCGCCCGGCCGATCCAGGGAGCGGGGTTCGTCGCCGAGCGCGGTCTGCTGCGCGACGCGCCGTGGTGGCTGGAGTGGTTCGCCCGCGACGACGACGGCCGGGTCCAGCGCCTGGTCACCCACTCCGACCCGAAGGCGATCGGCTTCTACGACTACGAGTCGCTGCCGTGGTTCGTGGTGCCGCGCGACACCGGGCGCAACCACGTCACCGGCCCCTACGTCGACTACCTCTGCACCGAGGAGTACACGCTCACCTTCACCACGCCGGTCCGGGTCGACGGGCGGTTCGTGGGGGTCGCGGGCGCCGACATCGCGGTCAAGCAGGCCGAGCAGCGGCTGCTCCCGGCTCTCTGCGCCGCCGAGTCGCGGCTGGCGGTCGTGAACGGCGACGGCCGGATCCTCTCCAGCAACAGCGGGCGCCACGTGTGCGGCGACCTGCTCCCTGCCTCCGGCCGCCGCAAGCGCCACGCCTACCCGATGGGCGACCTGCCGCTCACCATCGTCTCCCTGGGCGACTGAGGGCGGCCCCGGTCCGACGGTCAGCCCTGGTCGCCGTACCGCTCCAGGCAGAAGTCCGCCAGCCGGTCGGCGAGCGCAGCGAGCTCCGCGGCGGCGTGGTGGCGCGGGTCCCACGCCGCGTGCAGCCCGAGCCTGAGCGAGGCCGGCCCGCTGCCGATGCGCAGCGGCACCAGGTCGAAGCGCGGGTCGTCGGAGACGACGGCGATGCCGCGACCCGCGGCCGCGAGCGCCTGGGCCACCTGGGGGTCGTCGCACTCGACGACCGCGGCGGCGGTGCGGCCCACGGCGGCGAGCGCCTCGTCGACCAGCGTCCGGGGCCGGAAGCTGCGGTCGAGCAGCACCAGCGGATGGTCGGCCAGCTCCTCGACGGGGAGATGGCTCCGCCCGGCCAGCGGATGGGTCGCGGGGACGTAGGCCCAGACGGGAAGCACGGCGACCACCCTGGTGCCGAGGCGGCGGGGCGGCGGCACGGTGAGGATCGCGAGGTCGCGGTCGCTGCCGATCCCGCGCAGCGCCTCGTCGCCGTGGGCCTCGGTGACGGTGATGAGCGGGTCGTCCGGCCGGAGGGTCGCCAGGAACGGGGCGAGCACGTCGGTCAGCGTGGTGGTCGGCGCCGCCATCCGCACCCGCGTCAGCCGGCCGCTGCGGAGCGCGTCGGCGACGGATCGCGCGTTCTCCGCGGCCGCCAGCACCTCCTCGGCCGCCTCGAGGAAGACCTCTCCCGCGACGGTGAGGCGCAGCCGCCCCCGGTCGCGGTCGAACAGCCGTACGCCGACCTGTCGCTCCAGCTGCTGCACCTGCCGGGAGAGCGCCGGCTGGCTGACCAGGAGCACCGATGCCGCCGCGCTGACCGAGCCGGCGCTCACCACGGTGCGAAAGGTGTGCAGCAGCCGGAGGTCCACGCGAAGAGTATGCAGCAACGACATGGGATCGAGTCGGTATCGGCATTGGACGACATGGCTGACGCGGCCGGAGCATGGGACCCATGACGACGTTCACCGACCAGGCCGTCCCGAGCTCGCGGCTGCTGCGGACCGCGATCCCCGGCCCCCGGTCCGAGGAGCTCGCACGCCGCAAGCAGCTCGCCGTCGCCGGGGGCGTCGGCACGACGATGCCGGTCTACGCCAGCCGCGCCTGGGGCGGCGTCGTGGAGGACGTCGACGGCAACGTGCTGATCGACCTCGGCTCCGGCATCGCGGTGACGACCGTCGGGTCCAGCGCGCCGAGGGTGGTCCGGGCCGTGCAGGAGCAGGTCGAGCGGTTCACCCACACGTGCTTCATGGTCACCCCCTACGAGGGCTACGTCGAGGTGGCCGAGCGGCTCAACGCACTGACCCCCGGTGGGCACGAGAAGCGGTCGGTGCTGTTCAACTCGGGCGCGGAGGCGGTGGAGAACGCCGTGAAGATCGCCCGGGCTGCCACCGGGCGGCAGGCGGTCGTGGCGTTCGACCACGCCTACCACGGCCGCACCAGCCTCACCATGGCGATGACGGCCAAGTCGATGCCCTACAAGCACGGGTTCGGTCCCTTCGCGCCGGAGGTCTACCGGGCGCCGCTGTCCTACCCGTTCCGCGACGGCGGGATGAGCGGTCCGGAGGCGGCTGCCCGCGCGGTCGACCACATCGAGAAGCAGGTCGGTGCGGCCAACCTCGCAGCCGTCGTGATCGAGCCGATCCAGGGAGAGGGCGGCTTCATCGTCCCGGCACCGGGGTTCCTCCCCGCGATCGCCGCATGGTGCCGTGACAACGGGGTGCTCCTCGTCGCCGACGAGGTGCAGACCGGCTTCGCCCGCACCGGCGCGATGTTCGCCTGCGAGCACGAGCAAGTGGTGCCGGACCTGATCGTGACTGCCAAGGGCATCGCCGGCGGCCTTCCCCTCTCGGCGGTCACCGGCCGCGCCGAGCTCCTCGACGCCGTGCACCCCGGCGGCCTCGGAGGCACCTACGGCGGCAACCCGCTCGCCTGTGCGGCAGCGCTCGCCACGATGGACACGATCGAGGAGGAGGGCCTCGTGCAGCGCGCCGCCGACATCGGCGACCTCCTCCACGAGCGGCTGCGCCGGCTGCAGGAGCGCGACGCACGCCTCGGCGACGTCCGCGGCCGCGGCGCGATGGTCGCCGTCGAGCTCGTCGAGCCGGCGACCGGCGACCCCGACCCGGCGCTCGCGCGAGCGGTCGCCGCCGCGGCGCACCGCGAGGGCGTCATCGTGCTCACCTGCGGCACCTACGGCAACGTGCTCCGCTTCCTGCCGCCGCTGGCCACCACCGACGACCTGCTGCACGAGGCGTTCGACGTGCTGGACGCCGCCTTCGCCGCCGAGGCCCGGTCGTCGTGACCCTCGGGCTCACCGACGCGGCGGTGAGCGAGGCGGTCGACCGCGGGCGGCTGGCGCCGCTGCGCGAGGCCCGCCGCCAGCTCGCCGCCGCCTGCGAGCGGCTGGACCTCGGTCCCGGCATGTTCGACATGCTGGCCACCCCACGCCGCGAGATGACCGTCAGCGTCCCGCTGCGCCGCGACTCGGGAGAGACCGAGGTCCTCGTCGGCCATCGCGTGCAGCACAACTTCTCGCGCGGACCGGCCAAGGGCGGCCTGCGCTACAGCGCCGACGTGGACCTCGACGAGGTCCGCGCACTCGCCATGTGGATGACGTGGAAGTGCGCCCTGCTGGACGTCCCGTACGGCGGCGCGAAGGGCGGGATCCGGATCGACCCGCGCCGCTACAGCCCTGCCGAGCTGCAGCGGGTGACCCGGCGCTACGCCAGCGAGATCAGTCCGATCATCGGTCCGGCGCACGACATCCCGGCGCCCGACATCGGCACCGACGAGCAGACCATGGCCTGGCTGATGGACACCTACTCCGTCAGCCGCGGCCACACCGTGCTCGGTGTGGTCACCGGCAAGCCGATCAGCCTCGGCGGCTCCCGGGGCCGGGGCCTCGCCACCTCCCGCGGCGTGGTGCACACCGCGCTCGCGGCGCTGGAGTCGCTGGGGATCGACCCCACCCGGGCGACTGCGGCTGTCCAGGGCTTCGGCAAGGTCGGGTCCGGCGCCGCCGCCCTGCTGGCCGAGCACGGGGTCACCGTCGTCGCGGTCAGCGACGAGTACGGCGGGGTCCGCGACCCGAGAGGCCTCGACCTCGAGGCCCTCGCGACCCACGTGCGCGAGCACGGCAGTGTCGTCGGGTCGCCCGGAGCGCGGGAGACGACCAACGAGGAGCTGCTCGAGCTCGACGTCGACCTGCTCGTGCCCGCGGCCGTGGAGGGCGTGCTGCACGAGGGCAACGCCGCCCGGGTGCGGGCCCGCTGCATCGTCGAGGGCGCCAACGGACCCACCACGACGGCGGCCGACGCCGCGCTCGCGGCCAACGGCGTGCTCGTCGTACCGGACATCCTTGCCAACGCCGGCGGCGTCGTCGTCTCCTACTTCGAGTGGGTGCAGGCCAACCAGGCGTACTGGTGGAGCGAGGCGGAGGTCGAGACCCGGCTCGCGCAGCGCATGCGCCAGGCCTGGGACGACGTCAGCGCCCGCGCCACCCGCGACGGGATCAGCCTGCGCGACGCGGCGACCTGCATCGCCGTCGACCGCGTCGCCACCGCCCACCACCAGAGAGGCCTCTACCCGTGACCCGACCTATGCGGCCGACCCCGTCCGGCCAGCCCACCCTGACCGACGTCCTCGACCGGCTCGACGCGGGCTCCGGCGTCCTCGTCGGCGACCAGCGCCTCGCCGGTGCCGCCGGCACGTTCGACGTCGACGACCCGGCCGACAAGGCGGTGGTCGCCACCGTGGCCGACGCTGACGCGGCCCAGGCCACTGCGGCTGTCGACGCCGCCCACGCCGCCGCGGACGACTGGGCGCGCACGCCCCCGCGCCGGCGGTCCGAGCTGCTGCACCGGGTCTTCGAGCTCATGCACCGGGACGCCGAGGTGTTGGCTGCGCTGATCGTCGCGGAGAACGGCAAGGCCGGCGCCGACGCCCGCGCGGAGGTCGCCTACGCGGCGGAGTTCTTCCGGTGGTTCGCGGAGGAGGCGGTCCGCACCGACGGCGGCTACGGCCCCGCCCCGGCCGGGGGGACCCGGACGGTGGTCACCCACCGGCCGGTCGGCGTGGCGGCGCTCGTCACGCCCTGGAACTTCCCGGCGGCCATGGCCACCCGCAAGATCGCCCCGGCGCTCGCGGCCGGGTGCACCGTGGTCCTGAAGCCGGCGGCGGAGACGCCGCTCACCGCGCTGGCCGTCGCCGGGCTGGTCGCCGAGGCGGGCATCCCGCCGGGCGTGGTCAACGTGGTGCCCACGACGGAGCCGGCGGACGTCGTCGGCACCTGGCTGCGCGATCCGCGGGTGCGCAAGCTGTCCTTCACCGGCTCGACGCCGGTCGGCCGCACCCTGCTCCACCAGGCCGCCGACCGGGTGCTGAACGCCTCGATGGAGCTGGGTGGCAACGCGCCGTTCGTCGTCGACGCCGACGCCGACCTGACCGCGGCGGTGGACGGGGCGATGGTCGCGAAGTTCCGCGGTGGAGGGCAGGCCTGCACGGCCGCCAACCGGTTCTACGTCCACGAGTCGGTGGCCTTCGACTTCGTCGCCCGCCTCGCGGACCGGGTCGCCCGCCTGCGGGTCGGGCGCGGCGCCGACCCGGCGACCGAGATCGGGCCGCTGATCAACCAGGCGGCGGTCGACCGGGTGGCGGGCCTGGTCGCCGACGCGGTGGACCGCGGGGCCCGGGTGGCCGCCCGCGCCGCCGTGCCCGAGGACCTCAGCGGCTACTTCCTCGCCCCCACGGTGCTCGCCGACGTGGACCCGGCCGCGCGGGTGGTGCAGGAGGAGGTCTTCGCGCCGGTCGCGCCCGTGGTGACCTGGCGCGACCGCGACGAGCTGCTCGCGATGGTCAACGGCACGGAGCTGGGGCTCGCGGCCTACGTCTACTCCGCGGACCTCAAGCGCGCGCTCCAGCTGGCCGAGTCGATCGAGGCCGGCATGGTCGGCGTCAACCGTGGGCTCGTCTCCGACCCCTCGGCCCCGTTCGGCGGCATGAAGCAGAGCGGGCTCGGCCGCGAGGGCGCCCGCGAGGGGCTGGCGGAGTTCCAGGAGACGCAGTACTTCAGCGTCGACTGGTCGGACTGACGTGACGGCGCGCCGCCACCGAGGGGGTGACGGCGCGCCGGGCCTGCTCAGGCGTTGACGCGCTCGGCGTCGCCGGCACCCGTCGGCGTCGGGGAGCCGGTGTCGCTGCGGAAGAGCGCAACGGTGCTCAGCACGCCGACGCCGGCCACGACGGCGGCACCGACGAACGCGGCCGAGAAGCCGTCGGTGAGCGCGACCGGGTCCCCGAGCCGGTCGGCGCCGTTGGCGGCGGCGACGGCCGTCATGACGGCCAGGCCCAGGGCCGACCCCACCTGGTAGCTGGTGTTGACGATGCCGGACGCCAGCCCGCCCTCCTCCGGAGGCGCGGCGGAGATGGCGGTGCCGAGGGTGGGGATGAAGGCGAGCGACATGCCGAGCGCGGCGACCAGCGACGCGGGGAGGACGTCGACGGCGTAGGAGCCGTCGGGCTCGATCAGGGCGAGCCAGGCCATGCCCGCGGTGAGCAGCACCAGGCCGCTCACGGTGGCCGCCTTCGGGCCCACAGCGGCGAGGACGCGGGGCGCCAGGCCGATCATCCCCACCATGATCAACAAGGTCATCGGCAGCAGCGCGGCGCCGCTGGGGAAGGCGGTGTAGCCCAGGACCTGCTGGAGGTAGAGGTTCAGGAAGAACCACATCGGGATCCAGGCGGCGCCCAGCAGCAGCTGGGCGAGGTTGGCAGCAGCCAGGTTGGGCGCGCGGAAGATGCCGAGCCGGACCAGCGGCTCCCGGCCCCGGACCTGGAGGACGAGGAACGCAGCAAGGAGGACGGCGGCGACAGCGAGGCCCCACCACGTCCGGGCCGCGTCCCAGCCCACCTCCGGCGCCTGTACGACGGCGTAGACCGCGGCTGCGAGGCCAGCCGTCACCGTCGACGCGCCGAGGACGTCGACGCGGCGGCCGGCGGCGGCCGCGCCCGCCGGCATCACCCGTGGCACCACCGCGAGGATCACCAGGGCGATCGGGATGTTCACGTAGAAGACCCACGGCCAGCTGACGTACTCGGTGATCACGCCGCCGAGGAACACGCCGGCCGTCCCGCCGGCGGGAGCGGCGGCGCCGTACAGCGCGAGCGCCCGGGGGAGCTCCGCGGGGGTGGACCCGAACAGCATGAAGAGCAGGGTCAGGGCGGAGGGCGCGATCAGCGCGGAGCCGGCCCCCTGCACGGCCCGCCCGACGAGCTCCGTCTCCACGTTGCCGGCGAGGCCCGCGACGAGCGAACCGGCGAGCAGCACCACCCAGCCCGCCGCGAACACCCGACGGGCGCCCAGCACGTCGGACAGCTTGCCGCCGAGCAGCAGCAGGCCACCGAACGCGACCACGTAGGCGTTGAACACCCAGGACAGGTTCTCCTGGGTGAAGCCCAGGTCGGCCTGCATGCGCGGCAGCGCCACGCCGATGATCGAGGTGTCCATGATGACCATGAACTGGGCGGCGGCGATCACCGCGAGCCCGAGCCAGCGACGATCCGCCGGCCTCGTTGAGGTTGTCATTGTCAGATCTCCTTGGGAAGGGCCCGGCTGCGCCGGACTGTGCCACGGCAAATACCCTACGGGGGTAATGTATTTCGGATCGGACGATAGCACGAGATACCACCGGGGGGTACCGGCCTCCTCCGCCGCACTGCAGTTGGGACGGTGGACCGGGCCCGTCCTCGCCGGCCGCTGGCCGTCGAGGGCCGCAGCGTCCCTAGACTTCGGGACGAGCCCGAAGAGCTCGACCGGACGAGGGAGCCGTACCCGGAGCGCGACAAGACGGCCGCGAGGAGGACGTCGTGTCGTGGTTGGTCCTGGTCGCCTCGGGGGTGCTCGAGGCCGTGTGGGCGGTCGCGCTCGGCAGGTCCGAGGGCTTCACCCGCCCGGCCCCGTCGCTGCTGTTCCTCGTGGCGATCGTGCTCAGCATGGGCGGCCTGGCGTATGCGATGCGGACGATCCCGGTCGGCACGGCGTACGCCGTCTGGGTCGGCATCGGCGCGGCGCTGACCGTGGCCTTCGGCATGCTGACCGGGGCGGAGACCACGTCGCCGGCGAAGGTGCTGCTCCTGCTCGGCCTGGTCGGCTGCGTGATCGGCCTCAAGCTCGCGCGCTGACGCCCGGCTGGGCCGTGGGCCGCCCGGGTCGTCGTTGCGGATGCCCGGGCCGGGCTCGGGTACCCCGTGAGGGACGCAACCACCCAGGAGGACGCGATGAGCCAGCAGCCGGAGGACATGGGACGACTCGACGACGAGGCCGAGGAGCGTCAGGAGTCCTCCACGACCGACGGTCCGGCGGCGGAGGGCAGGTACGACCCCCGCCAGGGGTCTCCCGACAGCGGCGCGCACGCCGTGCGGGACGACGAGGCAGCAGGGGGAGCGCCGAGGTCGGCCGACGACGCGTCGGGCGGCTGACGACGGCCGAGCCGCTCCCGAGTCAGCCCAGTCAGCCCAGTCAGCCGAGCGCGGCCGCCGCGGCCGCCAGCCGGGAGACCCGGTCCCAGTCGCGGGCGCCGACGGCGTCCGCCGGCGTGAGCCAGGTGCCCCCGACGCAGCCGACGTTGACCAGAGCGAGGTACGACGGCGCGGAGGCGGCCGTGATGCCGCCGGTCGGGCAGAACCGCGCCTGCGGCAGCGGCCCGGACACCGCCTTCAGGTAGGCCGCGCCGCCCGACGCCTCGGCGGGGAAGAACTTCATCTCCGTCAGGCCGGCGTCGAGCACCCGCATCACCTCCGACACCGTCGACGTGCCCGGGAGGAACGGCACCCCGGCCTGGAGCAGGGCGTCGAGCAGATCCGGCGTCAGTCCGGGGGAGACCAGGAACTGGGCCCCGGCGTCGACCGCCGCGGCGGCCTGCGCCGGCGTGGTGACGGTGCCCGCCCCGAGGAGGATGTCGGGGACCTCGTCGGCGATCGCGCGCAGGGCATCGAGCGCGACCGGCGTGCGGAGGGTGAGCTCGATGGCCGGCAGGCCGCCGGCGACGAGGGCACGTGCGAGGGGCACGGCCGTGGCCACGTCGTCGACGACCACGACCGGGATCACCGGCACGACGTCGAGCACGGACGAGCGCTCAGCGGTGGACAACGGAGACCTCCCGGTCGGTCGGCGCGGCCGGTCCGGTGGCGCCCGTGGGCCCCGTGGGCACGGCGAACACGGAGGCGCCCTCGTCGGCCGGCCCGACGGCGCTGCGGAACATCGAGAACAGCTCGCGCCCGGTCCCGGCCCAGGCGTCGTACCCCGGCGCCTGCCCCGTCGGCTCGCGGCCGCCCAGGTCGATGTCGGCGCCGAGCGCCAGCACGCCGCGGTCGGCGTCGAGGGTGACCAGGTCGCCGTCGCGGACCAGGGCGAGCGGGCCGCCCAGCGCCGCCTCGGGCGTGACGTGGATGGCTGCCGGGACCTTGCCGGAGGCGCCCGACATCCGCCCGTCGGTCACCAGCGCCACCCGCTGGCCGCGGTCCTGCAGCACCCCGAGCGCGGGCGTCAGCTTGTGCAGCTCCGGCATCCCGTTGGCGGCCGGGCCCTGGAACCGGACGACCGCGACGAGGTCGCCGCCGTCCAGCTCGCCGGCGGCGAAGGCGGCGAGGAGGTCGTCCTGGTCGTCGAAGACCCGCGCCGGTGCGGTGACGACCCGGTGGGCGGGCGCGACGGCCGAGGTCTTCACCACCCCCGTGCCGAGCGGGCCGCGCACCACCTTCACCCCGCCGTCGGCGGAGAACGGGTCGGTGACCGGGCGCAGCACGGCGGTGTCCAGGCTCTCCGCCGGGCCCGGGCGCCAGGTCAGCCGACCGTCGAGGAGCACCGGCTCCTCGGTGTAGCGCCGCAGTCCGCGGCCGACGACCGTCTCGACGTCATCGTGCAGGAGCCCGCCGTCCAGGAGGGTGCGGACGAGGAAGGCGACGCCGCCGGCCGCGTGGAAGTGGTTCACGTCCGCGTCGCCGTTGGGATAGATCCGCGCCAGGAGCGGGACCACCGCGGAGAGCTCGGCCAGGTCGTCCCAGGTCAGCAGGATGCCGGCCGCTCGCGCGATCGCCACCAGGTGCAGGGTGTGGTTGGTCGAGCCGCCGCTGGCGAGCAGCGCCACGCAGGCGTTGAGGATCGCCTTCTCGTCGACCATCTCGCCGAGCGGCGGGGCGGCCTCCTGCTGCGCCGTCCGCGTGACCGCCTGCGCGGCGGCGGCCCTGGTCAGCGCGTCGCGGAGCGGGGTGCCGGGGTTGACGAAGGAGGCGCCGGGCAGGTGCAGCCCGAGCACCTCCATCAGCAGCTGGTTGGAGTTCGCCGTGCCGTAGAAGGTGCACGTCCCGGCGGAGTGGTACGACGCCGCCTCGGCCGCCAGGAGCTCCTCGCGGCCCGCCTTGCCCTCGGCGAAGAGCTGGCGCACGCGGGCCTTCTCCTTGTTCGGCAGGCCGGAGGCCATCGGGCCGGCGGGGACCCACACCGCGGGGAGGTGGCCGAACGACAGGGCGCCGATGAGGAGCCCGGGGACGATCTTGTCGCAGACGCCGAGCAGCAGCGCGCCGTCGAACATGTCGTGGGAGAGCGCGATCGCGGTCGACATCGCGATCAGGTCGCGGCTGTAGAGGGAGAGCTGCATCCCGTCGCGCCCCTGGGTGACGCCGTCGCACATGGCCGGTACGCCGCCGGCCACCTGCGCCAGGCCGCCGGCGGCGATCACGGCGTCCTTGAGCACGGGCGGGTAGGCGCCGTACGGCTGGTGGGCGGAGAGCATGTCGTTGTAGCTGGTGACGATCGCCAGGTTGGGCTTCTGCGCCCGGGCGAGCTCGGCCTTCTGCGTGCCCTCCGCGGCCGCGAAGCCGTGCGCCAGGTTGCCGCAGGCGAGCCGCCCGCGTGCGGGGCCGGCGACCGCCGCTGCGCGCACCCGGGCGAGGTAGCCGGCCCGCGTCGCGGCGGAACGGGTCACCAGCCGCCGGGTGACGTCGGCCAGGACCGGGTGCAGCGGCGGGGTCATGCCGAGCCCTCCAGCCAGGCCCGGCCGTCCCGACCCGGCAGCAGCCCCGCCGCGGCCGGTCCCTCGGTCCCGGGGTGGTAGCGGACCGGCTCCACCGCCGCCTCCTGCCACCGCTCCTGGATCGGCTCGACCCAGGCCCACGCCGCCTCGACCTCGTCGCGGCGCATGAACAGGGTCGGGATGCCCCGCATCACGTCCATCAGCAGGCGCTCGTAGGGCTCCGGGCAGCGCTCGTCGAAGGTGTCGGCATAGCTCAGGTCGAGCGACGCCGGGTGCAGCCGGATCCCGCCCGGGCCGGGGTGCTTCGCGGTGACGTGCAGCTGCATGCCCTCGTTGGGCTGCATCCGGACGGTGAGCCGGTTGGGCGTCGTGGTGCCCTCGCTGTGCGGGAACATCGCGTGCGGCGGCTCCTTGAAGACCACCTCGATCGTCGACTCCTGCCGGGCCAGGCGCTTGCCGGTTCGCAGGTAGAACGGGACGCCCGCCCAGCGCCAGTTCTGCACCTCGGCGCGCAGCGCGACGTAGGTCTCGGTGGTGCTCGGCCGGCCGAGCTCGGCGCCGTACGACGTGTACTGGCCGCGCACGGTCGCGCGGTCGACGGCGACGCCGGTCAGTGGGGTGAGCGCGCGCAGCACCTTGAGCTTCTCGTCGCGCACCGAGTCACCGCCGACGTAGGTCGGCGGCTCCATCGCGACCAGGCAGAGCATCTGGAGCAGGTGGTTCTGGACCATGTCGCGCAGCGCTCCGGCGCGGTCGTAGTACTCGCCGCGCCCGGCGACGCCCAGGGTCTCCGAGACGGTGATCTGGACGTGGTCCACCCAGCGCGAGTTCCAGATCGGCTCCAGGAAGGTGTTGGCGAACCGGGTGACCAGGAGGTTCTGCACGCTCTCCTTGCCGAGGTAGTGGTCGATCCGGAAGATCTGGCCCTCGTCGAAGACCCGGCCGACGGCGTCGTTGACCACCCGCGACGACGCGAGGTCCGAGCCGATCGGCTTCTCCAGCACGACGCGGCACTGCGGCGTCACCAGCCCCAGCTGGTCGAGCCGGTCGCAGACCGGGCCGAACAGGTCGGAGGCGACTGCCAGGTAGTAGACCCGGATCGGGGGTGCCGCGTCCTCGGTGTCGGGCCGGCGCGGGTTGTCCTTCAGCAGGCCGTGGAGACGGTCCCAGCCCTCCGGTGTGGTCGCGTCGAGCTCGAGGTGGTGCAGCCTGCTCACCAGGCGGTGCACGGCCGCGGCCTCCAGGTGGTCCTCGGGCACGTGGTCGAAGAGCGCCTCAGTGACCAGGTCGCGGTAGCCGGCGTCGTCCAGCGGGTGCCGCGAGACGCCGAGAATGCGGGTGTCGGGCGGGAGCTGCCGCTGCCGCTCCCGCTCGTAGAGGCCGGGCACCAGCTTGCGGAGCGCGAGGTCTCCGGTCGCGCCGAAGACGGTGAAGTCACAGGGAGGCAGGTCGAGGTCGGGCTGGCTCACTGACCCCACGCTAGTGCGGAAGGTGGTCCTCCGGAAGGCTTTCTTCGGTACTTCAAGGACAAAAGTCCCGGAGGGCGCGGCCCCGGATCGCCTAGGATCCGGCCATGAGCGACCTGCGGAGCCCGTCCGTGCGCGACTCCGCGACCGCTGGTGATCTCCTCGCGCTGCTGCGGAGCGGTCGCGCGGTCACCCGGTCCGAGCTGAGGGCCGTCACCGGACTGTCCCGGACGGCCGTCGTGGCGCGGGTCAACGCGCTCGCCGACGCCGGACTGGTGCGGCTCGGGGCGGAGCGCACGGCGACCGGGGGCCGTCCCGCGGGGAGCCTGGAGTTCAACACCGGTGCCGGCGTGGTCCTGGCGGTCGCCGTGGGCCGCTCGCGGTCGCAGGTCGCCGTGTTCGACCTCGGCGGCACCGAGCTGGCGTCGTCGGCGGTCGACCACGAGGTCGGCGCGGGGCCCGACGAGGTGATGCCGGTCGTCGCCGACCAGCTGGCGCGACTGCTCGCGACCGACCCGCCGCCGGTGCTCGGGGTCGGGGTGTCGCTGCCCGGGGTCGTCGACGGGGTCCGCGGCGTCAGCGTCGACACCACGGTGATGGCCGGCTGGGACGGCGTGCCGCTGGCGCCGTACCTCTCGGCGGTGACCGACGCGCCGCTGCTCCTCGCCAACGACGCCGACGTGCTCGCCCGCTCGGAGTACCTCGGCCACGCCACCTCCGCCGGTGACCTGCTGGTGCTCAAGGCCTCGACGGGGATCGGGCTCGGCGTGCTGGCCGGCGGCCGGATCGTCTCCGGCGCCCGCGGCGGCGCGGGCGACCTGGGGCACACGAAGGTGCCCGAGGCGGCGGGCCGGGCCTGCCGGTGCGGTGACACCGGCTGCCTGGAGACTCTCGCCGCCGGTTGGGCGCTGGTCGCGCGCCTGCGCGAGGAGGGCCGCGAGGTCGAGCACGTCCGCGACCTGGTCGCCCACGCGCAGTCCGGCGACCCCGAGGCCAAGCAGCTGCTGCGGGAGAGCGGCCGTCAGGTGGGCGAGCTGCTGGCCGTCGCCATCAACCTGCTCAACCCCGAGGCGGTCGTCCTCGGCGGCGACATGGCCGCGGCCTACGACGTCTACGCGGCAGGGGTGCGCGAGGCGGTCTACGCGCGCGCCTCGGCGCTGGCGACCCGCGAGCTCCGCTTCCTTCCCTCCACGTACGGCGACCGCGCCGGGCTGGTGGGGTGCGCCGCGCTGGCCCTCGAGGAGGTGCTCAGCCCCGCCGCGGTCGACGCCCGGATCGCCGGGCTCCGCCCGGCCCGCTAGGAGCCGGTGGTCTGCCCCTCCTGCGCCTGGTAGACGAGGGCGAGGGCGACGTCGGCGACCCGCACGTTGGTCTCCGAGGACAGCTTGGTCAGCACCTGGAACGCCTCCTCGGCGGAGCAGCGACGCTCGGCCATGATCATGCCCTTGGCCTGGTCGACGACGGCGCGGGAGCTGAGGGCGCGGCGCAGGTGCATCACCTCGTCGGCGAGCTGGTGGCTGTGCCGCAGCATCGCGGCGACCACGTCGACCTGCTTGACGAGCTCACGGGTGCGCGCGTCGGTGGGTGCGCTCGCGGTGAGCGCGTCGCGATAGCCGACCAGGGCTCGGTGCAGGTCCTCGCCACAGGGGGTGACGTCCTCGACCTGGTGCACCAGTCCCGCCACCCGGTCGCCGTCGAGCACCGGGCTGTTCCGTGGCTGCCACACCCTGCGCAGCCACTCGCCGGACGTGCTGTCGCGGATGTCGTAGCGCTGCGCCAGCATGTCGTCGGTTCGCCGCCTGCGCGCCACCCTCTCCAGCGAGGCGGACAGGTTCGCGACGCCGTCGGCCGTGGGGTCGTCGGGGTTGTCGGGGAACGCCTCGAAGAGCGGCATGTCCAGCAGCTCGTCGGCGGTCCGGCGTACGGCCGCCTGGTAGGCGCGGTTGGCTGCCTTGATCCGCAGGTCGGTGTCGAGCAGCAGGGTGGGGACGGGCAGGGCGTCGAAGACCGGGTCATCCTGCCGGTGGCTCATCGGGCTCACCGCGCCTCCTCGTGCGAGGACGAACAGACGCGGCCCGCTTGCTGGAGCCCTCGTCGAGTGGTCCGCCGCCGTGGGGGCGAGGACCTGTCCGGATCCTAGGGGATCGCGACGCACTTGTCGCGGTCGCGACGTCCGGCACGCGCCCGGCGGGGCGCGGGAGCGGGGTCGGCGTGGTTCGGCACCCCCGATCCGGGTGCGCGCAGATCGGATGCCGGTCACCACGGGTAGGGCGGCGTGCGGTGGGTACCTCCGGGTCATCGCTCCGATCGCGAAGGAGATTTCGCCATGTCCAACACCACGACCACAGGGTCGATGACCGCAACCCCCCTCCAGACCGCAGCCACCGTGGTCGCGGCCGTTTTCCTGCTCGTCGGCGTCCTGGGCTTCGTCCCCGGCGTGACCACGAACTACGACGAGATGCAGTTCGCCGGCCACGAGTCCGAGGCTGAGCTCCTGGGCATCTTCCAGGTGTCCATCCTGCACAACATCGTGCACCTGCTGTTCGGCATCGCCGGCCTGGCGATGGCGCGCAGCTGGAGCGGCGCTCGTGCCTTCCTCATCGGCGGCGGCGTCATCTACGCGGTGCTGTTCATCTACGGCATCCTGATCGACCACGACAGCGAGGCGAACTTCGTGCCGGTCAACCCCGCCGACAACTGGCTGCACCTCGTGCTGGCCATCGGCATGATCGGCCTGGGTCTCGCGCTGGGTCGCGACGACGCCGGTCGCAACGACGTCGGCCGCACCACGGTCTGACGTCGAGCACCTGCACCACGCGCGAGGGCGCGGCACCCCGACGGGTGCCGCGCCCTCGGCGCGTCCGGTCGGCACCCCGGCCCGGCACCCTGGCCCGGCACACCGGCCCGGCACACCGGCCCTTCACACCGGCCCGGCCGCTCCGCCCTCGGCCTCCTTCGTCCCGACCCGGTGGCGCTGCGCCAGCTCGGCGTAGTACGGCGGGTTGGCGTCCACCCAGAACTGTGCGCCGGTGCCCTCGATCGGCTTCTTCACCTCGGCCGGCGCGCCGGCGGCGAGGACACCGTCGGGCACCGCGCTGCCCGGGCCCACCAGCGATCCCGCGGCCACCATCGAGCCGGCTCCGATCGAGCCGCCGTCGAGCACGACGCTGCCGTTGCCCACCAGCGCCTTGGGCCCGAGCGTGGCGCCGTGCACGACGCAGCTGTGGGCGACGGTCGCACCGGCACCGATCTCGACCACCGCGTCGGGCGCCCCGTGCACCACGGAGTTGTCCTGGACGTTGGCGCCCTCCCGCACCACGATCGTGCAGATGTCGGCCCGCAGCACGGCGCCGTACCAGACGCTGGCGCCCTTCTCGACGCGGACGTCACCGATCAGCGTGGCGGTCAGCGCCACGAACGCCTCGGGGTGCACCTGGGGCACCCGGCCCTCGAACTCGTAAGCGAACATCCCGAAACGCTAGTGGCCCTCCTCGAGGACCGGTCCGACGGGTGCGCTCGGCCCGCACTCGGCTCAGCACTCGGCTCAGCACTCGGCTCAGGTCAGCAGCTCGGCGACCCGGTCCACCTGCTCGGGGTCCGCACCCGTGGGGATCAGCTGGACCTCGTCGGCGCCGATCGCCGCGAACCGAGCCAGCAGCTCGCGCAGCTCGGTGAGGGTGCCGGCGAACCCGGCACTCGGCGCGAGCGCGTCGACGAGGTCGACGGGCAGCCAGTTCATGTAGTGACGCAGGTGGTCGTGGACCTGCTGCCGGGGATCGGGCGACGTCTCCGCGAGGGCGAACCAGAACGACGTGGTGAGCCGCGGTGGCGGCTTGCCGGCCTCGGCCCAGGCCGCCCGGGCGACGTCGAAGAGCGCCGCGGTCTGGTCGACGTCGGCGTCCATGGTCATCCCGGCGAGCCCGTCGGCCCAGGCCGCCGCGCTGCGGACCGTACGCCGGCCCAGGGTGCCGACGAGCAGGCCGGGCCCGCCGGGCCGGTGCGGCGGCGGTCCGACCGGCCGGGTCGCCCCGGTCACGTTCTCCCCGGCCCACACGCGCCGGATCACCGCGGCGCGGTCGGCGAGCCCGGCGATGGTGCGGGTGCCGTGGTCGGCGCCCACGGCGTCGTAGTCCTCCTCGCGCCCACCGACGCCGAGGCCGACGGTGAGCCGGCCGCCGCTGAGCCGGTCGCCGGTCGCCAGGGCCTTGGCCAGCAGGACGGGGTCGTGCAGCTGTGGCACCACCACGGTCGTGACCAGGCCGACGCGCCGGGTCCACGCCGCCACGGCGCCGAGCAGGGTCAGCGTCTCGGGGTTGTCGAAGGCGATCCGCTCCCCGAAGCACAGCGAGCTGAACGGCCCGGCGTCGATCCGCTCGGACCAGTCCTGCAGGGTGGCCGGGTCGATGTCCGGCTCCATGATCGGCAGCGTCATCCCGACGTCCATGGTGCCCACCCTCCCAGAGGACGATCGCCGACCTGCGGAAACGGCACGGCGCGGCCCCGCCCCCGAGGGACGGGACCGCGCCGCGGTGGAGGCCGGTCAGCCGACCTTGCTGGTGAAGCGGCGGTACTGGCGTGCCACCTCGGACGGGCTGAGCTCGGTGTCGAAGAACATCAGCGTGTCCATCCGGCAGTTGCAGGGGTTGCGCTCGGTGCCGTTCTGCGGGAACGAGCCCCCGATCTTGATCCCCCGCGGGTCGGTCTCCGACGTGCCGGTGCCGTCGACCTTCCACGGGTCGCTCGAGGAGGTGTAGAACCCGTCGAGCGGCTTGCCGTTGCGGTAGAGCGCCATCTCACCGGTGGTGTAGTGGAACGTCGCCGCGACGTGCACCCACTCGCCCTGCGGGAGCAGCTCGCGCCAGTCCTGCGACGCCGCGAACGTCTGCGACGCGCCGGTGTCGATCCGCCGGCCGAGCGCCACCAGGCGCAGCTCGCCGTTGACCTGGATCAGCTCCAGCAGCGCCCGCACGCCGTGCCCGTCGGAGTTGCCGCTGAGCACACCGGCGAGGCCGATCGCGTTGTAGCCCGGCGTCGGGTTCTGGCCGGTCATCTTGAACCAGCCCATCACGGTGATCTGCTCCGCGCCGTTGAAGGCCCGCAGCGAGGGAGCGCCGTTCTGGTCCCAGACGCCGGCCTTCCAGGCCTGGCCGGTCGGCGACTCGGCCGCGCTGTGGATCTGCAGCGCGTTGCGGCTGCCGGGGTAGGCCCCGTCGTCGACCCGCATGCGCTCGCCGCCGTTGATCAGGCGGAGCAGGGTCCGCGACCGGCCCTGGTCCTCCTCGTAGGCGTCGTTGGCCGCGAACGGGTGCTCGAAGTCGTACGCCGCGACCAGGTCGTCGCGCAGGCCCGGCTCGACCTCCTTGGGCACCGGCGCGCGCCGGGTGTCCACGACCTTCCACACCTTGCCGTTGCCCTTGGCCAGCAGGTAGAGGTTGCGCTCGGAGTCGGTGCCGAAGCGCAGGTCGATGCGTCCGTCGCCGACGAGGTCCGGCATCCGCATCCGGTCGCCGTCGGTGTCGTAGAGCGCGAGCTCGTGGATCGGCGCCTCGGTGGCGGCGTCGTCGTCCATCTCCTCCAGGTCGGTGTAGAAGACCCGGCCCTCGACCAGGTCGCCGAAGACGTACTTGCCCTTCAGTCCCTTGAGGTCGCCCCGGTGCACCAGACCGCCGGAGATCGCGTGGCCGGAGTCGGAGTTGCACGACCAGTTGGCCGGCGGGTCGTGGTCGTAGGACGTGACCGGGTAGTCGTAGCCCGCGGCGGCCATCTCGTCGGTCAGCGGGTAGAGGTAGCACTGGTTCTGGTTGCGGTAGGCCAGGCGGCCCTCGATGACCGGCCAGCCGAAGTTGTCGCCCTTGTCGACGTCGTACACGGCCTCGATGGCGTGCTGCCCGATGTGGCCGAGGAACATCCGGTGGTCGCCGCCGGCGTCCCAGCTGAACCGGTGCGGGTCACGCATGCCGACGGCGTAGATCTCGCCGAGCGCACCCGGATCGCCGACGTACGGGTTCGAGTCCGGGATGCCGTACTGGCCGTTGGGGCTGTCGTCGCCGAGGGGGTCGATCCGCAGGATCTTGCCCGAGGGCGTGGAGAGGTCCTGCGGCACGTCGCTGCTCACGCCGATGCCGCCGTCGCCGACGGCGAGGTACAGCAGGCCGTAGTCCTCGTCGCCGGGCTGCGCCGTCGCGTTGAAGTCGATCTGCTGGATGGCGTGGATCTGCGTGGAGAAGCGGAACCGGAACAGCTCGCGGCTGGTGCCGCTGAAGGTGTTCGCCGACGGGTCCGTCGCGGTCCACTCGGTGACCACGCTGGTCACCGAGCTGCCGGTGAGGCGCTGCGGCTCGTAGGTGGAGTCGCCCGGCGCGGTGGGCACCTCGGTGTGGACGGTGTAGAGCTTGCCGTTGTCCTCGAACTCCGGGTGGAAGGTGGCGAACCCGAAGCCGGAGCCCAGGCCCCGCCAGGACAGGAAGTGCGGGAACCGCTCGACGAAGTCGAGGTACTCGTGCTGCTGGTCGCCGTCGAGCAGGTAGAGGGAGCCGTTGAGGTCGGGCACCTGCATCCGGCCGGAGCCGTCCGGCAGCTCGCCGATGTAGTTGATCCGGTTGTGGCGGCTGCCGATCCGCGCGTCGGTCACCGGACCGTTGGGGGTCGACGCGGGGAGCTGGGCGTACTCCTCGAGCACCAGCCCGAGGGTGGACGGCTTGATCTGCTGGGGGATGGGGTCGGTGATGGGTGTGTCGGCGTCGTCGGCCGTGGCGGACGGCGCGAGCGGCGTGAGCGTCACCGCGAGCAGCGTGCTGCTCGCGACGGCGCCGAGCCACCAGCGTGTTTTGCGCATCGTGTTCTCGTCCCTCACTGTGGGGTTGGTTGGAGACAACTGCTGCCGGTGGCGGCCGGCAGCCCTCGTCGGTCCCGAGGCGATGCCCCGGGACCGACGGGGATCAGGGGGTGCCGGAGCCGGTGGGCGTGCCGACGACGGAGAAGTGGCGGGTGCGGCCGTAGTTGTCGAAGGAGCCGAAGCCCACGCGTCCTCCCGAGAAGGTGGTGTCGGTGGCCGTCATCAGCGGCTCGGCCGACCCGTCGACGTACACCTCGACGGCGCCGGTCGCGGCGTCGTAGGCGACCCGCACGTCGTGCCAGTCGGTGTCGTCGATCGCCGGGGGAGCGCCGACCGACCCGTTCCACTGGTCGTCGATCCGGCGCCGGTCGGTGTCGTCGACGACGAAGATCCCGTTGTGCGGGTAGATCGTGTTGTCCTGCGACAGGTGCGCGTAGTAGAAGCGGGTGGGCGACTGGTAGTTCCAGATCACGATCACGTCGCGGTTGCTGAACTCGACCGGCTCGTCGATCCGGACCTCGGCGGAGATGTCCACCGAGGACAGCTCCGGGCCCTGCGTCACGACCGCGAACTCGAACGGGCGCCGGGGCCCGCCGGGGTTGGTGCCGCGCTCGGTGAGCACGACCTGGCCGCGCTCGAAGGACCACTTCGCGTCCGTCAGCGGGTCCCAGTGGTGCGGCGCCGGCGCCGCCTGCACCCGTACCTGCGACGGCCCGACCGGCTGGTCGGGACGGTCGGCCACCGCGGGCGCCGGCCCGCCGACCAGTGCCGCCCCGAGACCGGCACTGGCGGCGAGGCCGACAGCTCTCCTGTGTGTGCGCTTCATTCCTCACTCCTTCCGAGTCGGGCGGGTCCGCCCGAGGGATCGGTCGATCGCTACACGTGCGGCTCCACGAGCTCGGCGTAGCGGCGGGCCAGGGTGTCGAGCACGGCGTCGCCGTCGGCGGCCCAGACGTCGGCGTTGAAGATCTCGACCTCGACGTCGCCGCCGTAGCCGGTGGCGGCCACGCAGCGCGAGAGGTGCGCGAAGTCGATGTGGCCGTCGCCCATCATCCCGCGCGAGAGCAGGGCGTCGGGCGGCAGTGGGGTGATCCACTCGCAGACCTGGTAGGACGCGACGCGGTCGCCGGCACGGGCGATCTGCTCCTCGACCCCCGGCTCCCACCAGACGTGGAAGGTGTCCACGACGACCCCGACCGCGTCGACCGGGAGCGGCTCGGCGATGTCGAGGGCCTGGCCCAGCGTGGAGACGACGCCGCGGTCGGCAGCGAAGATCGGGTGCATCGGCTCGATGGCCAGCCGCACGCCGACCTCGAGCGCGTGCGGCACGAGCTCCTCGATCGCCTCCGCGGCACGGTCGCGGGCACCCCGGAGGTCGCGGTCGCCGGCCGGGAGGCCGCCCGGCACCAGCACCAGGCACGGGGCGCCGAGGGCGGCCGCCTCGTCGAGGGCGCGGAGGTTGTCGTCGTGGCGGCGCCGTCGCTCCGCACCGTCGGCGACGGTGAAGAACCCGCCGCGGCACAGCGAGGAGACCCGCAGCCCCGCCTCCTGGACCCAGCGGACGCCCTTGTCGACGCCGGCCTCGGCCAGCGGCTCGCGCCAGACACCGAGCGCCGGGATGCCGTGACGGACACAGCCCTCGACCGCGTCACGGAGCGACCACCCGTCGACCGTCTTCTGGTTCAGGGAGAGCCGCGCCAGCCGAGGGTCGCCCGGCGCGGGGGTCGGGACCCGCGGCGTCGAGCCCGAGGGCACGTCGAGAGCGGTCATCGCGCCGCTCCGGCGGCCTCGAGCCACAGCCGCAGGCGGTGCGCCGCGAGCTCCGGGTCGGGCAGCAGCTGGGCGCCGTTGGCGAGGGCGAAGAGGCGGCCGAGGTGCACGACGCTGCGGGCCGACTGCATCCCGCCGACCATGGTGAAGCCCGGCTGGTGGCCGCACAGCCAGGACAGGAAGGCGATGCCGGTCTTGTAGTGCCAGGTCGGCGCCTCGAACAGGTGGCGCGAGAGCGGCAGCGTCGGCGCCAGCTCGGCGTCGTACGTCGCCAGGTCGCCGTCGTCGAGCGCGGTGAGCGCCGCGGAGGCGGCCGGGGCGATGGCGGCGAACGCGCCGAGCAGGGCGTCGGAGTGGTGGGTGCCGTCGCCGCGGATGAGCTCGGGATAGTTGAAGTCGTCGCCGGTGTAGAGCCGCACGCCGGCGGGAAGCGCCGCGCGCAGCCCGATCTCGTGGTCGGCGGAGAGCAGGGAGACCTTCACCCCGTCGACCTTGTCGGCGTGGGCGGCCACCAGGTCGAGGAAGGTCGCGGTCGCGGCGGCGACGTCGGCCGATCCCCAGTAGCCGCGCAGCTGCGGGTCGAACGCCTCGCCGAGCCAGTGGAGCACCACCGGCTCGCGCACCTGGCCGAGCAGGTCGGCGTACACCGCGAGGTAGTCGTCGGGGCCGGCGGCGACCGCCGCGAGGTGGCGGGACGCCATCAGGATCACCTGGGACCCGGTCGACTCGACGAAGGCCACCTGCTCGAGGTAGGCGTCGCGGACCTCGGCGAGGGAGCCGAGCCGCTCCCGGTGGTCGGTCCCGGCGCCGGAGGCGATGCGGGCGCCGTAGTCGGCGGCCTGCTCGGCGCTGCGGCGGACCAGCTCCTGCACGGCCGCCCAGTCCAGCCCCATGTTGCGCTGGGCGGTGTCCATCGCCTCCGCGACGCCGAACCCGTAGCGGAACAGCTCGCGCCGGAAGGCGAGGGTCGACTCCCAGTCGACGGCGGCAGGCGCGCCCGGCACGTTCTCGCCGCGGGGGTCGGCGACGACGTGGGCGGCGGCGAACGCCACCCGGCTCGCGTGCGGCCCGGGGTGGTCCTTCCACTGCCGCGGCTCGCGGAGCGCCACCGTCTCCCACCCGCCGTCGGCGAGGGGGATCTCGACCCGGTCCACGTGCGTCATCGCGCGGGCATCTCGATTCGGCGACCCTCCGCCGACGAGCGGAGCCCGGCGTCGACGAGCTGCAGCCCGCGGACGCCGGCGGCGAAGTCGTACGGGTGCGGCCGGCCGTGGTGCACGTCGAGCAGGAACTGCTCCCACTGCGCCCGGAACCCGTTGCCGAACCGGGTGTTGTCGGGCACCTCCGCCCACTGGGCGCGGAAGTCCTCGGTCGTCGGCAGGTCGGGGTTCCACACCGGCATCGGCGTCAGCTCGCGCGGCTGCACCCGGCAGCCGAAGAGGCCGGCGACGGCGGAGCCGTGGGTGCCGTCCACCTGGAACTCCACCAGCTCCTTGCGCTCGACGCGCACGGCCCACGAGGAGTTCACCTGCGCGATCACGCCGCCCGCCAGCTCGAAGATCGCGTACGCCGCGTCGTCGGCCGTGGCGTCGTACCGCTCGCCGTTCTCGTCCCACCGCTCGGGGATGTGCGTCACCGCCTTGGCGGTGACCGCCTCGACCCGGCCGAAGAGGTTCTCCAGCACGTAGTTCCAGTGGCAGAACATGTCCAGGACCATCCCGCCACCGTCGGCGGCGCGGTAGTTCCAGCTCGGCCGCTGCGCCGGCAGGTAGTCGCCCTCGAAGACCCAGTAGCCGAACTCGCCGCGGACGGAGAGGATGCGGCCGAAGAAGCCGCCGTCGATCAGCCGCTTCAGCTTCATCAGTCCGGGGAGGTACAGCTTGTCGTGCACGACGCCGTTGAGGATGCCGTGCCGCTCGGCGGCCTCGACGAGCTCGAGCCCCTCCTCCACGGACTCCGCGATCGGCTTCTCGGTGAAGACGTGCTTGCCGGCCGCCGCCGCCTTGAGGATCGCCTTCTTGCGCTCGCTGGTCACCTGGGCGTCGAAGTAGATCGGCGCCGCCCTGTCGCCGTCCTCGGCGAGCACGGCGTCGAGGTCGGTGGTCCAGTCGGCGATCCGGTGCTCGGCGGCGAGCCGGGCCAGCTTGTCGGCGTTGCGCCCGATCAGCACCGGCTCGACCTGGAGCCGGCTGCCGTCGGGCAGCGGGACCCCGCCCTCGTCGCGGATGGCGAGGATCGACCGGAGCAGGTGCTGGCGGTAGCCCATCCGGCCGGTCACGCCGTTCATGAGGATGCGGTAGGTGGTGTCGGGCATGGAGGTTCCTCGTCGTGTCGCGATCGGGGGGTCAGCTGGTGGTCGTCGGCGCCGGCCGGCCGCCGAGGTAGAGCTCGGCGAGCTGCGGGTCGGCGAGCAGCTCGGAGGCCGAGCCCGCGATGTGCACCCGGCCGAGGTCGAGCACGCAGCCGAGGTCGGCGGTCTCGAGCGCGCGCCGGGCGTTCTGCTCGACGAGCAGCACCGCGGTGCCGGCGTCCCGCATCCGGACCACCTGCTCGAACACGGTCGCCGTGGCCTTGGGGTCCAGACCCATCGACGGCTCGTCGAGGAGTACCACCTGCGGGCTGACCATCAGCGATCGGGCGAACTCCACCTGCTTCTGCTGGCCGCCGGAGAGCGCGCCGGCCAGCGCCTTCCAGCGCTCGGCGACGACCGGGAACAGGTCCTTCACGAACGCCACGCGCTCGGCGATCTCAGCCCGGTCGGTCAATGAGTAGGCGCCGAGGTGGACGTTCTCCTCGACCGTCATCTCCTTGAACACGCTGTGTCCCTGGAGCACGTGGGAGAGGCCGGCGCCCAGCATCCGCTGGGGGTTGTGGCCGGTCACGTCCTGGCCGGCGACCCGGATGGTGCCGGACCGGGGCGGCAGCATGCCGCTGGCGACCTTGAGGACCGTGGACTTGCCGGCGCCGTTGGGCCCGACGAGGCAGACGACGGTGGCCGGCGGGACCTTCACGGTGAGCCCGCGCAGCACCAGCGCCGCGCGGCCGTAGCCCGCCTCGATGTCGTCGAGCTCGAGCAGGTACTCAGATGCCAAGGTAGGCCTCCAGGACTCGGGGGTCGTTCTGCACGACCGAGGGCGGTCCCTCGCAGATGGGCCGACCGCGGTCGAAGACGACCACGTGGTCGGAGAGGCTCATGACGAGGTCCATGTTGTGCTCGACCACGATGAACGTGCGGCCCTCCGCGTTGAGCGAGCGGACCAGCCCGGCGATGCGGTCGATCAGGGCGGGGTTCACGCCGCCGGCGGGCTCGTCGAGCATGATCGTCTCGGGGTCGGCCATCAGCACCCCGGCGAGCTCGAGCAGCTTCTGCTGGCCGTAGGAGATGTCCCGTGCCTCGGCGCGCTCGAGGTGCTCGATGCCGACCCGGGTGAGCAGCTCGCGGGCCCGCTCGACGTCGTCGTGGTGATGGGCCGGCGCCAGCATCCGCGAGAGGCCGCCGGGCCGCACCGCGGCCAGCACGTTCTCCAGCACCGTCATCCGCGGGAACACCCGGCACAGCTGGAAGCTGCGGCCGATGCCGGCCCGCGCGATGCGGTGCGGCGCCCGTCCGGTGATGTCGCGGCCACGGTAGGAGACGCTGCCGCTGTCGGGCTTGATCATCCCGGTGACGCAGTTGAAGAACGTCGTCTTCCCCGAGCCGTTGGGGCCGATCAGGGCGTTGACCTTGCCGTGGTGGAACTGCACGGTGGCGCCGTCGACGGCCCGGACGCCGCCGAACGCCTTGCTCAGCCCCTCGGTGGCGAGGCCCACCTCGGCGGGCGGCTGAGCCTCGGGCGCGGCGTGCGCGGATGTGGGGTGCTCGGTGGCGGTCACGACCGCGCTCCTTCCGTCACGGGGCGCTCGGTCCCGTTGGTCTCGTCGGACGATCCGCCCGGTCCACCTGCTCCGTCTGATCCGTCTGCTCCGTCCTGGCCGGCGCGCCGCTGCTCGGCCAGGTCGGCCTGCGTCATCTCGCGGATGCTCGAGGCCTCCGGAGCGAACCGCCGCGCCAGCGAGGTCACCGCCGGGATGATGCCGTCGGGCATGAACAGCACGACGATCCCGAGCAGCAGGCCCAGCGCGACGAGGTGGAACTGCGTGTCGCCGTACTCGGCCTTGAAGAACTCCAGCGCGTAGCCGACGATCACGGCGCCGAGCAGCGGCCCGAAGAGGCTGCGGATGCCGCCCAGCAGGCTCATCAGCACCATGTAGGAGCCGACCAGGATGGAGAACTGGAAGATCGGGTCGAGGAAGCCGAACCAGAGGGCGTAGAGGCCGCCGCCGAGCGCGGTGAGGAACGCGGAGATCACGAAGGCGACCAGCTTGTAGTTGAAGGTCGGCACGCCGAGCGCCTGCGCCTTGTCCTCGTCCTCGCGGATCGCCTTGAGCCCGATGCCGAACCGGGACCGGTCGATCAGCCACCAGCCGAGCAGCGCCACGGCCAGCAGCGCGGCGTGCAGGTAGAAGAACCGCTCGTGCTGCTCGGGGCGGAGCACGTCGGGGCCGAACGGGCGCGGCACGCGGAGGCCGTTGGAGCCGCCGGTGAACTCGCCCCACGACTGGAACACCAGCAGCAGGATCAGCACGAGGGCGATGGACACGATGACGAACGACGCACCGCGGACCCGGAGGCTGGCGATGCCCACCGGGACGGCGATGGCTGCGACCAGCAGCCCGCCGAGCAGCAGCGCCACCCACGGGTTGATGTCGGAGTGGATGATGATCAGCCCGGTGGCGTAGCCGCCCAGGCCGGAGTAGGCGGCGTGGCCCAGCGACATGTAGCCGGTGAAGCCGCCGACGTAGTTCCACGACGTGGCGAGCACGGCGTAGCTCATGATCACCACGCCCACCGACAGGATGAACGGGTTCGCGGCGACCGTGGGGAAGGACAGCACGGCGGCTGCGAGGGCGAGGACGCCGACGGCCCTGAGCACCGTCGGGACGGCCCGGCTGCGGGTGTCAGAAACGCTGGGCAAGACGACCTCCGAAGAATCCCTGCGGGCGAACCATCAGCGTCGCGAAGAGCGCGATGTAGAAGAACGTCTGCGCCCACGTGGTCCCGAGCGGGATCTGCAGCAGGCTCTGGCCGAGCCCCAGGACCATCGCGGCGATCGCAGCGCCGGGGATGCTGCCCAGGCCGCCCACCACGATGATCGCCATCAGCGGGCCGATCCAGTGCCAGTGCAGGGACGGATAGATGGTGGAGTCCAGCGACAGGGCGGTGCCGCCGATCGCAGCAGTGGCGAGGCCGAGGCCGAACCCGTAGCCGGCGATCCGGTCGGTGTTGATGCCGACCAGGCGCGCCGCCTCCGGGTGCTGGATGGTGGCCCGTAGCGCCTGGCCGAACTTGGTGCGGGTGAGCAGCAGGTAGAGCGCGAGCAGCGAGGCGGCGGCGAGACCGAACGCGATCAGCTTCACCACCGCGATGTGGGCGCCGAGGACCTCGAAGTCGCCGCCGCCGTAGGGCAGGCGCACCCGGCGCTGCGTGCCGGTGAACACGTAGCCGAGCAGCCCCTCGATGGTCAGGGCCACGGCGAAGGTCAGCAGCACCGACATCATCGTCATCGTCGCGGGGCGCAGCCGGGCCATCAGCAGCCGCTGCATCCCCACGCCGATGCCGAAGAACAGCGGCACGGTGACGATCAGCGAGAGCAGCGGGTCCAGCCCGGTCTCGGTGGAGAACCACCACCCCAGGTAGGCGGCGAGGATCAGGAACGCCGAGTGGGCGATCATCACCACGCGCATCACGCCGAAGTAGAGGGTCAGGCCCGCTGCCAGGAGGGCGTAGAGGCCTCCGAGCAGCACGCCGAGGATGAGGCTCTGGAAGAGCAGGGACATGGCAGGTCAGGCTCTCTGTCGGGGCTCGGTGGACGCGCGGCTCGCGCCGGTCACCACTTCGGCTTGACGGGGATGATCTCCGCCTCGGCCTGCTCCTCGGGCAGGACGATGCGGATCTCGCCGTCGACGTACTGCTGGATCAGGTGGGCGCTCTGCGGGCGGCCGGCCTCGTCCCAGGACAGCGGACCCACCACGGTGTCCACCTCGTTCTCGTGCAGCCAGTCGATCAGCTGCTGCTGGCACTCCGGGTCGGGGTCGGCGCAGCCGACGGCCTCGACCGCCGCGGCCACGACCTCGCCGGTCGTCCAGGCGTTGGCCTCGTCCTCGCCCGGCGGGTTGCCGTGGAGCTCGGTGTAGAAGTCGACGAACTCCTGGTTGGCCGGGAAGTCCGCCTCCGGCGTGTAGCCGGTGGGGGAGAGGATGCCCTCGGTCTTCTCGCCGATGGCCTCGGGGAACTCGGGGTTGGTCGGCGCGGTGGAGAACGCGGCCATCTTCGGCTGGTAGTTCAGCTGCTGCAGGGCGATGATCAGGTTCACCGCGTCCTGGTACTGGGTGCCGCCGACGATGATGTCGGCGTTGCTGTCCTTGATCTTCGCCGCGATGCTGCTGAAGTCGGTCGTGTTCGGCGGGTAGACCTCGTCGACCAGGGTGCGCACGCCCATCTCCTCGAGCCGGTCCTTGAGGCCGTAGGCGGTGCCCTGGGCGAACGGGTCGTCCATGGCGGCGTAGGCGGCGGTCTTCGGCCGCTGGTCGGCGGGCATCGACTCGATGTAGTCGGCGAGGTGGTCGTAGTGGTCGTCGGCCACCGCGGGCGCGGCGTAGAAGAGGTTGTCGAAGCCCTGCTCGAAGACCTCCGGGGCGGCGCCCGCGGGCTCCACGAAGAGGAACCCGTAGTCCTGCGCGACCTGGGCGGCCGGCACCACGAGCCGCGTCGAGAACGGGCCGAAGACGAGGTCGACGTTGTCCTGGTTGATCAGCTTCTCGTAGTCGGAGGCGACCCGGTCC
Organism: Nocardioides proteolyticus; assembly: GCF_051280635.3. Lineage (NCBI taxonomy): Bacteria > Bacillati > Actinomycetota > Actinomycetes > Propionibacteriales > Nocardioidaceae > Nocardioides > Nocardioides proteolyticus. The sequence continues at coordinate 56,481 of NZ_JBNBPO030000026.1, forward strand.
GCGTTGGACTGGTCGTCGAGGATCTTCAGCTCCACCTGCTTGCCCAGCAGGCCGCCGTTGTCGTTGACGTACTTCGCCCACGCTTCGTAGCCGCGCTCCACGCCCTTGCCCGGCTCGGAGAAGTCGCCGGTCAGCGGCAGCGAGATGCCGATGGTGATCGTGTCGTCGCTGCCGCTGTCGTCGCCGCTGCCACTGCTGATGCAGCCGGTGAGCGCGACGCTGCCGGCCAGGGCGAGCGTGCTGATGCGGAGGCGGGTCGAGACCTTCATGTCGCTCCTCGGGAGGGTGAGACGTAAGCGCTTTCGTAAGCGCTTTCGGCTACTCTAGGCACGACCGCGGGTTTGTGGCAAGGGTCACACCGGGCGAGATGGCGGCCGGATCCGGCCGCGGGACGGGAGGTGGGTCGTGGCGAAGGAGCGAACGACGCTGCGGCTGCAGGACGTGGCCCAGCAGGCCGGCGTCTCCATCGCCACCGCCTCCAGGAGCCTCAGCGGGGCGCCCGGCGTGAGCCCCGCGGTGGCGGAGCGGGTGCGCCAGGTCGCCCGGGAGATGGGCTACGTCGCCAACCTCCACGCGCGCAGCCTGGCCGCCGGCACGTCCCGGTCCGTCGGGCTCGTCGTGCACGAGATCGGCGACCCCTACTTCGCCGAGATCGCCAGCGGCGTGCTGCGGGTCGGCGGCCGCGAGGGGCTCACCGTCCAGATCTGCCACAGCGGCCGCGACCCGCGCAGCGAGCTCGAGCAGATCCGGATGCTGGTCGCCAACCGGGTCGGTGCGATCGTGATCGCCGGCTCGGGGTTCGTCGACCCCGCCGAGCAGGCGGCGGCGAAGGAGGAGCTGCAGGCGTTCCGCCGTACGGGCGGGCGGGTCGCCGTGATCGGCCGCCACCATCTCGGGGTCGACGCGGTGCTGCCCGACAACGTCGGCGGCGGGCGTGCCGTGGCGGGGCACGTGATCGGGCTCGGCCACCGCCGTATCGCGGTGGCCACCGGATCCCGCGACCTGACCACGATCGCGGACCGGCTCGACGGGGTGGCGGAGGCGTTCGAGGCCGCCGGCCTCGACTTCGAGGACGTCCCCGTGGTCGAGGCCGCGTTCACCCGCGACGGCGGCAAGGCCGCCGCCGAGAAGCTGCTCGCCGAGCATCCCGACGTCACCGCGGTCCTCGCCATGAACGACGACATGGCCATCGGGATCCTCTCGGCGCTCCGCTCCCACGGTGTCGCGGTCCCCGACCGGATCTCGGTCGCCGGGTTCGACGACGTGGCCGTCGCCGGCGACCTCTCGCCCTCGCTCACCACCGTGCGGCTGCCGATGGTGGCGATGGGTGAGCAGGCGCTCGAGCTGGCCCTCGAGGAGCCGGCGAGCAGGCCGCGCCGCCGGCGGGCGCCGTACGAGCTGGTCGTCCGCGACTCGACCGCCCCGCCGCCCGGATGAGCGCGTCCCCGCGGGTGCTGGTGGCACCCGACAAGTTCAAGGGCTCCCTCGACGCCGCCGGTGTCGCCGCAGCCGTGGCCCGGGGCATCCGCCGGGTGCTGCCAAGTGCGGACGTGGCGTGCCTCCCCGTGGCCGACGGCGGCGACGGCACGCTGGCCGCCGCCGTGGCGGCCGGGTTCCGGGCGGTCGACGTGGAGGTCTCGGGGCCGACCGGAGCGCCGGTCGCCACCGCCTACGCCCGGCGGGGTCCGACCGCGGTCGTCGAGATGGCGGACGCCTGCGGTCTCGTGCGGCTGCCGGGCGGTGCGCTCCGGCCGCTGGCCGCCTCGTCACGCGGACTCGGCGAGGTGCTGGTCGCAGCGCTCGACGCCGGTTGCCGTGACATCGTGGTGGGCATCGGCGGCAGCGCGAGCACCGACGGCGGCGCCGGGATGCTCGCCGCACTGGGTGCGCGGCTGCTCACGGCGGACGGGGCAGCCGTCTCCGACGGCGGGGCGGCCCTGGCCGACGTGGCGGCGCTGGACCTGTCCGGGCTGCATCCCGGACTCCGCGACGCGCGCGTCGTCGTGGCCTGCGACGTCGACAACCCGCTGACCGGACCCTCCGGCGCGGCGGCGGTCTACGGACTCCAGAAGGGCGCCTCGCCCGCCGACGTCGCGCTGCTCGACGAGGCGCTCGCCCGCTGGGCGACGGTCGTCGGCCGGTCGACCGGCGTCGACCTGCGCGACGCTGCCGGCGCGGGCGCGGCGGGCGGCGTGGGCTTCGCCGCGCTGGCGGTGCTCGGCGCACGGCTGCGGCCGGGCATCGACCTCGTCCTCGACCTCGTCGGGTACGACGCCGCGCTGGCCGGGAGCGACCTGGTCGTGACCGGTGAGGGATCGCTGGACGCGCAGAGCCTCAACGGGAAGGCCCCGATGGGCGTGGCCGCGCGGGCCGCCCGCCTCGGCATCCCGGTCGTCGCCGTCTGCGGCCGGCGCGCGATCGGCGACGCGGAGCTCCGGGACGCCCACATCGAGGCCGCCTACGCGCTCGTGGAGCTGGAGCCGGACGTGGCGGCGTGCATCCGCGCCCCGGCCCCGCTGCTCGAGCGGGTGGGAGCGGTGATCGCCCGCCGGCACCTGGCGTGAGGCAGCGACCGGGCCGCTGTGCGCTCAGCCGGTCGGACGCGTCCGGTCGTCCATCGACTCGATGACGGACAGCACGTGCTGGAGCAGCTCCAGCTCGTGCCGGGAGGCGAGGTCGCTCCTGGCCCGCTCGATCATGGCGCGGATCTGCGCCGCACTGCTGTCGACGACGGACTCGAACACGGTGCGGCGAGGGACCCGCACCCCGAAGCTGGGGTTCACGCTGCGCATTGCTCCGATCTCCTCTGCGACGTCTCGCACAGGCGCTGCCACCGGACCGTCGGTCGTGGCGGCAAGGGGGTTGGGGACGGCACGGTCCCGCGAGCCGTCGCCGTCGACGGCCCGCCTGCTCCCCCCACGAGTGGCTCCGGACCCCACGGAGCCCGCCCAGCACGGGACCGCCACCTATTAGACGACGTCCGGGCCCGTTCAGACAGTCTTCGGCCGGAATTTCCCGTTTCCGGCTCAGCCGTGCCGGCGCCACGGGCCGCGCACGTAGTCGACGTACCGCTCCTGGTCGGGGGTGAGCCGCACCGGCCGGTCGCCGGTGTTGACCAGCATCGTGGTGGCGCCGGCCCGCTTCGCGGCGCGCAGCCGCGCGAAGGACGCCGCCGTGCCGCCGAGGCCGTGCACCGTCTTGACGTCGATGGCGACCCCCGCCCGGCGGGCGGCGCGGAGCACGTCGCGATAGATCTCGGGCCGCTCGAACGCCGGGCCGGGCTTCACCTCCCACTCCACGCCACTCAGGCCGAGTGCGGCGGCCCGGCGCACCATCTCCTCCATCGTGCGCACGCGGTACGGCGGGGTGTCGGCGGTCACCAGGCGGCGTACCTCGCCCAGGGTGAGGTCGGCCCACGTCGTCGCCGCCGGGAGGTCGTCGGCGGGGTCGAAGCCCTCCTTGTCGATCCGCGGCCAGTGGGTCGCGAGCGGCACCCGCCGCTGCCGGGCGTCGTCCCAGCAGTAGTTGGAGTCGAGGTCGATCCAGTCGTAGCCGTGGTCGACGGCGTAGGCCAGGCCGCGGAAGGAGTTCTCGAACCGGTAGGGCTGGCTGCCGACGCGGTGGTAGGTACGGCGCTCCGGCGGGCGCGTCGGTGCCGAGCGCTGCTGCTCCGCCACCGGTCCGTCCGGCCCGGCCCCGTCGTGGTCGGGCGCCTCGCGGCACGCGCCGGCGACGACGGCGAGCACCAGCGCCCCGGCGAGCACGGCATGGCGCGCCCGCCGGTCGGGCCGTCGGAGGGCTCGGGGCCGCCGGAGCCCTCGGGTCCGTCGGGCGGGGTCGGCTGGTCGCACCCGGTCAGTCTGCCGCCCGGACGGGTGCGACGGCCTCAGCCCTGGGCGGCGACCTTCGCCGGGAGCGTCGGGTACTCCACCCCGGAGATGTACTGCACGGTCCGGACCACCTGGCAGGAGTAGCCGAACTCGTTGTCGTACCAGACGTAGAGGATGGCGCTGTCGCCGTCGACGATGGCCGCGTTGGCGTCGATGATCGACGCGGCGCGGGAGCCGATGAAGTCGCTGGACACTGCGTCGCTGGCGGCGGTGTAGTCGATCTGGCGGCTCAGCGGCCCGGTGAGCGAGACCTTCCGCAGGTGCTCGAGGACCTCCTCACGGGTCGTCTCCCGCTGGAGCTGGAGGCTGAGGATGGCGATCGAGACGTCGGGGGTGGGAACGCGGATCGAGTTGCCGGTGATCTTGGCCCTCAGGTCGGGCAGGGCCTTGGCCACGGCCGAGGCGGCGCCGGTCTCGGTCAGGACCAGGTTCAGCGGCGCGGAGCGGCCCCGCCGGTCGGCCTTGTGGTAGTTGTCCAGCAGGTTCTGGTCGTTGGTGAAGGAGTGCACCGTCTCGACATGGCCGCGGACGATGCCGAACTCGTCGTCCATCGCCTTCAGCGGCGGCACGATCGCGTTGGTCGTGCAGGAGGCGCAGGAGAGGATCTTCTCCTCGTCGGGGACGGTCGTGTGGTTGACCCCGTGCACGATGTTGGGCACGTCGCCCTTGCCGGGCGCGGTCAGCAGCACCTTCGCGATGCCCGGACGCAGGTGCTTGGCCAGGCCCTCGCGGTCCCGCCAGCGGCCGGTGTTGTCGATCAGGATGGCCTCGTCGATCCCGTAGGCGGTGTAGTCGATCGAGGTCGGGTCGTCGCTGTAGATCACCCGGATCACGTTGCCGTTGGCGACGATGACGCTGTTCTCCTCGTCGACGGTGATCGTGCCGTTGAACTGGCCGTGGACCGAGTCGCGGCGCAACAGTGAGGCACGCTTCGCGAGGTCACCGTCCCCGCCGCGGCGGACGACGACCGCGCGGAGCCGCAGGCCGTTGCCCGAGCCGGCCTTCTCGATGAGCAGCCGGGCGACGAGGCGGCCGATCCGCCCGAACCCGTAGAGCACGACGTCCTGCGGGCCGCGGGGCGCGGCCTTGGCGTCGCCGGTCGCGTCGGCGAGCGCCTGGGCGGTGAACTCGGCGACCGATAGGCCGCCGCCGCTCTCCTTGTAGGCGTTGAGCAGCAGGGCCAGGTCGATCTTGGCGGCGCCGAGGTCGAGCTCGGCGATCGCCTGCAGGAAGGGGAAGGTGTCGACGACCGAGAGCTCCTCGCCCTCGATCATCCGGGCGAAGCGGTGCGTCTTGAGGATGCTGACCACCGACTTGTTCACCAGCGAACGGCTGTGGAGCAGGATCGTGACGTCCTTCTCGCGGTGCAGCTTGCCGACGATGGGGATCATCGCCTCCGCGAGCTCCTCGTGGTGCTTCCAGCGGGTGAACTTCTCTTCGGTGACGCTCACGTCTTCTCCTCGGCCCGGCGACGAACGCCTCGGATCGTAGGGGGGGTGACAGGGCGTCGCGCTAATCCCGCCGGTCCCGTGGACGGGTGGAGTTCGTCACAGCCGCGGTCCCGGTGGCCGGGATCCGTCGTGGTGACGGTCAGAGCACCTTGGTGCCGTACATGGAGCCGAGCGGGTCGGCCAGCAGCTCGAGGCGCTCCCCGTCGGGGCCGCGGAAGTAGAGCGAGACCTTCGACTCCACGACGTGCTCGACGCCGGCCGCGTCGAGCTTCGCCCGCAGGTGGTCCCACCGCTCGCGGGTGACCGAGATGGCGATGTGGTGCAGCCCGCCCAGCACCTCCGCGTAGGTCCCGAGGTCGAGGCCGGGGAGGGTGAAGAAGGCGAGCAGGTTGCCAGCGCCGACGTCGAAGAAGAAGTGGTCGGAGCCGGGGTAGTCGCGGTTCTCGAAGATCTCGGTCAGCGGCATCTCGAGCAGCCCCTGGTAGAACTCGATCGTCGTCCGGACGTCGGAGCACAGCAGCGCGGTGTGGTGGATCCCGCGGGCGCTGCTCGCGGGCCGGTCGACCTCCGGGTGCAGGTGGTCGCGCCGGATCCGCTCGCGCTCCCGAGTGATCTGCTCGATGTCGACGCCCATGGAGCCCTCCGGTCCTCGGCGGCCGAGCGCCGGACGCGGCCGGGAAGGCGGCCGCACCGGGATGTTCGTTGCCGTGTCAACCAGGGTGCACAACGGCTCGTGGATGTGTCAACAGCCGCGACTACCATGGATCAGATGAGTACGACGCGGTGGCTCGACGAGGAGGAGCGGCTGGCCTGGCGGGCATGGCTCGACCTCCACGCGAGGCTGTCCGCCCGGCTCAACCGCGAGCTGCAGGCGACCAGCGGCCTCTCGCTCTCCGACTACGAGGTGCTGGTCGTCCTCACCGACGACGACGTGCCCGACCACACCCTGCGCATGTTCGAGCTCGGTGAGCGGCTGCAGTGGGAGAAGAGCCGCGTCTCCAAGCAGGTGACCCGGATGGCGGCCCGGGGCCTGGTCGAGCGGCGCGACTGCGCCGACGACCGTCGTGGGGCCTTCGTCGACCTCACCGACGAGGGGCTGGCCGCGATCCGGGCGGCGGCGCCCGGTCACGTCGCGCTCGTCCGCTCGCTCGTCTTCGAGGGCTTCTCCCGCGAGGAGATCCGCACCCTCGCCCGGTTCAGCACGACGGTGCTCCAGCGGCTCGCCCCCGACGGGGGCTGAGCCGGACGGGCGCCGGGCGCGCCCCGGTCAGGCTCGCGCCATGTCCTCCACGGCGAGCGAGGCGAACGTCATCGCCGCGCCGAGCGGTGCCCCGGGACCGGGGTAGGCCGACCCGAACACCGAGGCGGTGGAGTTGCTGGCGGCGTACAGACCGGGGATCGGCGCACCGTCGGTGCCCAGCACTCGGCCGGCCGCGTCGGTGACCAGGCCGCCCTTCGTGCCGAGGTCGGAGAGCACGAACCGGGCGGCGTAGTACGGCGCCTGATCGACCGGCACCAGCGCCTTGTTCGGCTCGCCCGCGGCGGCGAAGAAGGTGTCGTACTCGTCCTCCCCGCGCCCGAAGTCCTCGTCGCGGCCCGCTGCGGCGAAGCCGTTGAACCGCTCGACCGTCTGCTCCAGCGTCACCGGGTCCAGACCGGTCGCGACGGCCAGCTCGGCGATGGTGTCGGCGCACACCCAGGTGCCGGCCTCGAGGTGCTCGGCGGGATCGCCCTCCGGCATGGCGATCGCGGGCAGCCGTCCGCCCTCGCGGGAGTCGAAGACGAACCACGACGGCACCCGGTCGGGGGCGGCGGCCATGATCCGGCCGAACCGGTCGTAGGGCAGGCACTCGTTGGCGTAGCGCCGGCCGTCCTGGTCGACCATCAGGCCGCCACGGAAGCCCAGCGTGAAGGAGCCGCTGCCGTCGGGCTGGAGCAGGCCCGGGCAGAACCACCCCTCGCCCGACCAGTCGGTCGCCGCGCCCACATCGACCGCCGCGTCGATCACCTCGCCGGTGTTGGTGCCACGCGGAGCCATCGTCCACTGCGCGCTGCCTGGGGTCCCGTGCTGCTCGCGCCGCTCCGGGCTGCCCTCGAAGCCGCCGGCCGCGACGAGCACGCCGAGCCGGGCCCGCACCTCGACCGGACCGTCGGGCCCCTCGGCGTGGACGCCGACGACCCGGCCGCCCTCCCGCCGGAAGCCGGTCACCTGGTGACCCGTCGCGATGGTGCCGCCGTCGCGGACCACCATCGCGGCGAGCCGGCCGATCAGTGCCTGGCCGCCGGAGAGCGTCGACCGGCCCGGGCGGCCGGCCCGGTCGCGCTCCACCGGCGGTCGGATCAGGTCGGCGACCTCCGGGTCCAGCTCGTCGCGCCGGATCGTGCACGGCTGGACCGAGCGGCCCATCGGGACCCGGCCCGGAGCGTCGTAGTACTCCGCGAACGGGATCCACTCCAGCGCCATCAGTGGGTCGGCCTCGAGCTCGGCGACCAGCTTGGGAGCCTGGCCGAGGAGGGCCTCGACCCGGGCCCGGTCCGGCTCGTCGAGGACCGCGTCGAGGTACGCGCGGGCGCCCTCGGTCGAGTCGGGCAGCCCGGCGCGCTGCTGCACGGCGCTGCCGGGGAGCCAGCACGCGCCCCCGGAGTAGGCGGAGGTCCCGCCGATGAGGTCGGTCCGCTCCAGCACCACGGTGGCGAGGCCCAGCTTCGCGGCCATCGCGGCCCCGGTCAGCGCTCCCCCTCCGGACCCGACCACGACGACGTCGTACTCCTGCTCGAGGGGCGCTGCCCCGACGACTGCGCTCATGCCCGGAACGATAACGCGTTCTAGTTGCGGCAGCGGGCCGGCGGAGGGCAGTGCGTCCGATGTTTGACAGCGATAATCATTCTCATTAGCGTTCGCGGCGCCCCTCCCTATGAAAGGCCCTTCGCATGTCACGCCGCACCCTGCCCGTGTCCCTCGCCGCCGCCGCGGCGGTCCTCACCCTCACCGCATGTGGCGCGGGTGGGGGGTCGGATGCCTCGTCCGGCACGCTCCGGATCGCCGGACCGTTCGAGGTGCACAGCCTCGACCCGACCGCCGACGGCGAGATCTTCACCCGGCTGCAGGTCGTGGAGACGCTGGTGACCAGCGACATCGAAGGCGAGCTGGCTCCAGGCCTGGCGACCGAGTGGACGTCCTCCGACGACTACGCCGAGTGGGAGTTCGACCTCGTCGACGACGCGACGTTCCACGACGGGACCGCGCTCACGCCGGAGGTGGTGGTGGCCGCCCTCGAGAAGGCTGCTGCGGCGACGGCGAGCCCGCTCGCCGAGGTGCCGATCCGCCACCTCCACGCGGAGGAGTCCTCGGTCGTGGTGGAGCTCGAGAAGCCGTACCTGACCCTGCCCGCGGTGCTCACGCACTACAGCACCGCGATCCTCGCCCCCGGCGCCTACGACGGAGACCGGGTGACGTCGGTGATCGGCACCGGCCCCTACGAGATCGACGAGATCGAGCTGCCGGCCTCGATCCGGACCGTGCGGTTCGCCGACTGGCGCGGTGAGGAGCCGGCGGTCGAGAGGGTGTCCTTCCAGGCGGTCGGTCGCGCGGAGTCGCGCGCCGTGCTGGCCGTCAGCGACCAGGCCGACGTGGTCTTCGGGCTCGAGCCGGCCGGTCGTCAGCGGGTCGACTCGACCGACGGCGTGCGGATGGAGTCGAGCCTGCAGCCGCGCACCATCCTGCTCAAGGTCAACGCCGGGCACCCGCACCTGAAGGACGTCCGTGTACGACGGGCGCTCAGCCTCGCCCTCGACCGGGAGGCGATGGCCGAGGCCGTGCTCCGCGAGAAGGAGCTCGCGGCCACGCAGCTGCTGCCGCCGTCCCTGGAGGCGTGGCGGGCCGACGTGGAGCCGCTGGGCCACGACGTCGCCGCGGCGCGGGACCTGCTCGCCGCCGCGGGCTGGAGGCCGGGCGCGGGCGGGACCCTGCACAAGGACGGGAAGCCGCTGGAGCTCCAGCTGCTCACCTATCCCGACCGGGCGGAGCTCCCCGCGCTGGCGACGGCGATCCAGGCTGCGCTGGAGGAGGTCGGGGTGAAGGTCGACGTCGAGGTCGCCAACTCCAGCGAGGTCCCGGCACGGCACGCCGACGGGAGCCTCGAGCTGGCGCTGGTCGCCAAGCACTTCGCCCTCGTGTCCGACCCGCTGGTCGACGTCGCCGCGGTCTTCGCGCCGGGCGGGTCGGACTGGGGCGTGACGGGCTGGGAGTCTCCCGCCGTCCAGGACGCGATCGCCGGGCTCGAGGCGGGCGCTGCCGGCGCGGAGGCCGAGGAGCACCGGGAGACCATCGTCCGGACCGCCCAGGAGGAGCTGCCGCTCATCCCCGTGGCCTGGTACCGGATGAACGCCGCGGTCAGCGACCGGGTCGAGGGCTTCGTCATGGACCCGCTGGAGACGACGTGGCGGCTCACCGACCTCACGTGGGCGTCGTGAGCGGCCGCGCCAACGCGTACGTCGGCGTCCTGGCCCGGCGCGCGGCGCAGGCGGCCGGCGTGGCGATGCTCGTGTCGGTGCTGTGCTTCCTGATCGTCCTGCGGCTGCCGGGCGACGCGGCGTACCGGATCGCGGCCGGCCGCTACGGCTACGACCTGGTCGACCAGGAGACCGCCGACTCCGTTCGCGCCGAGCTCGGCCTGGACCGGCCCGCCTGGCAGCAGCTCGGCAGCTGGCTGCTCGACGTGGTCCAGCTCGACCTCGGCCGGTCCCTGGTCACCTCCCGTCCGGTGGCCGAGGAGGTCGGCTACTACCTGGCCGGGACGCTGCAGCTCGCGGCGGCCGCGCTGGCGCTCGCCGTGCTGATCGGCGGCGGAGCCGGCGTGGCCGCGGCCCGCCGCCCCGGCGGGCTCCTCGACCGGCTCGCCAGCGCCTGGGTGGCCGGCGTGCGGGCGGTGCCGCCGTTCCTGCTCGGCCTCCTGCTCGTCGTCGTCTTCTCCGCTCAGCTCGGGCTGCTTCCGGCGGTCGGTCACGGCGACGCCGCCAGCCTCGTGCTGCCGGCCCTGACCCTCGGGGTCGGACTCTCCGGCCTGGTCGCCCGGGTCACCCGGGACGCCGTGGTCGAGGTCCGCCAGTCCGACTACGTCCGCTTCGCGCACACCAAGGGCCTCGCCGAGCGCTGGGTCCTGCTGCGGCACGTGGTGCGCAACGCGGCCGTCGTGCTGGTCCCCTACCTCGGCGTCCAGGCGGTGATCCTGATCGAGGGGGTGGTCGTCGTGGAGAGCCTGTTCGCCTGGCAGGGCCTCGGCCATGCGCTGGTGCACGCGGTGTTCTGGCGCGACGTCCCGGTGCTGCAGGCGACGGCGCTCGTGCTCGCCCTGCTCGTCGTCGCGGTCAACACGCTCGTCGACCTCGCGGTGCTGTGGCTCGATCCTCGGCCGCGCCGGCACGGGGCGGTGGCATGACCACGCCGCTGCTCGAGGTGTCGGCCGGGCTGGACCAGCCGAGGCGCGGCCGGGTCACCCGCCGCGCGGCCGGGGCGCTGCTCGCCGCGCTGGTCGCCTTCGCGGTCGTCGGCCCGCTCCTGCTTCCCGACCCCGCGGCCCAGGACCTCGGGCGCTACCTCGAGGGGCCGACGCTCGCGGAGCCGCTCGGCCGCGACGACTACGGCCGCAGCGTGCTGGCCCGGGTCGCCCACGCGACCCGGCTCTCCCTCGTGCTGGCCGCGCTGTGCGTCGCCACCGCCCTGCTCCTGGGCACCGCCGCGGGCATCGCGTCGGCGTGGTTCGGCGGCTGGGTCGACGCGGTGCTGCGTGCGGTCTCGGAGGCCTTCGTGGCGATCCCCGCGCTCCTGGTGGTGCTGCTGGTCACCGCCCTGGCCTCCGGCGGCAGCCTGTGGGCGCTCTACCTCGGCCTCGCCCTGGCGCAGTGGGTGGAGTACTTCCGCGTCGTGCGGTCCCGGGCCAGCCTGGTGCTGGGCGCCCCGGCGGTCGAGGCGGCCGGGCTGCTCGAGCTGGGCCCGGCGCACGTCCTGCGCCGCCACCTGTGGCCCGAGCTGAGGCCGCTGCTGACGACGATCGCCTCGCTCGGCATGGTCACCTCCATCCTGGCGATGTCCACGCTCGGCTTCGTCAAGGTCGGCCTCGAGCCGCCCCGCGCCGAGCTCGGCCTGATGATCACCGAGTCCTTCCCCTTCTACGACGTGGCGCCCTGGATGTCGCTCGCGCCGATCGCAGTGCTCTTCCTGCTGACGGTGTGCTTCCTGGGCCTGCGCAGCTCCGAGGACACCCCATGACCCCCCTGACCCCGGCGCACCCTGCCGCCTCGACCTCGCGTGAGGACCTGGTGGTGGCCCGGGCCGTCGTCCGGCACCGGGCGACGACCCTGGTGGACGTGGCGGACCTCGTGGTCTCGCCCGGCCGGCCGCTCACCATCGTGGGGGAGAGCGGGTCCGGGAAGTCCGTGCTCGCCCACGCCCTGATGGGCACCCTTCCTCCCGAGCTGGTGCCCGAGGGGTCCATGTCGGTCGGTGGCCGGACGCTCGACCTCTCCGACCGTGGCGGACGCCGTCACCTCTGGGGCCACCAGGTCGCCCTGCTGCCGCAGGAGCCCGGCCTCGCCCTCGACCCGACGATGCGGGTCCGCCAGCAGGTCGCGGAGGGCGCGCCCGGCTGGCGCCCGCGCAGCACGACGGCCCTGCGGCTCGCCGACGAGCGCCTCGGCGCGCTCGGGCTCGCGGCGGCCGCCGGCGCCTACCCGCACACCCTCTCCGGCGGGATGGCGCAGCGGGTGGCCTACGCCGCGGCGACCATCGGTGGCGCCCGGGTCCTGATCGTCGACGAGCCCTCCAAGGGCCTGGACCCCCGGTCGCTGGACGTGCTCGCCGACCTCCTCGCCGACCACGTCGCCCAGGGCGGCCTGCTCGTCACGATCACCCACGACCTCCGGCTCGCGCGGCGGCTGGGCGGCGAGGTGCTGGTGATGCGCGAGGCGTCGGTCGTCGAGGCGGGACCTGCCGAGCGGGTGCTCACCGAGCCGAGCCACGACTACACCCGTCGGCTCGTCGGTGCCGAGCCCGCCCGCTGGCAGTTCCCCTGGATGAGCGCCTCTCGCGACGGTGGCGCGACCGGCGAGCCGGTGGTGAGCGCCCACGCCGTGACCAAGGCGTACGGCGCCACGCCGCTCTTCGAGGACCTCTCGGTGGAGATCCGGGCCGGGGAGCGGTGGGCGATCACCGGGCCCAGCGGCGCGGGCAAGACCACCCTCGGCAACGCGCTGCTGCGTCTCACGCCGGTCGACCGTGGCGCGGTGTCGCACAGCGCGGCCGCGGGCGGGGGCCGGCTGCAGAAGCTCTACCAGGACCCGTCGGCGTCCTTCCCGCGCCGTGCGTCGCTCGCGGCGGCGCTGCGCGACGTCGTACGACGCCACGGCGTCGACGAGCGACGCGTCGAGTCGCTGCTGGCCGAGGTCGGGCTGCCGCTCGGCATCCTCGACCGCCGGCCGGGACAGGTCTCCGGTGGAGAGCTGCAGCGGGTCGCGATCGTGCGGGCGATGCTGCCGCGGCCCGTGCTCGTCTTCGCCGACGAGGCGACCTCGCGGCTCGACCTGGCCACCCAGCAGACCACCACCGACATCCTGATGCGCGAGGTCACCGACTCGGGGTGCGCGCTGCTGCTGGTGACCCACGACGTGGACCTGGCGGCCGCCACCACCGACCGCCGGCTCGACCTCGGCTCGGCGGGGCAGGCGGTCTCGCCGCCCGTAGCGCCCGTCGGAGCCTGAGCCGCGACTGCGGTCCATGCCGCCGCTGCCGCCGCTCCGGCGGCCAGCGCAGGGGCGGCCGGGACCCCGAAGGATCCCGGCCGCCGTCGCGGGCCGGTCAGCCCTGGCGGGCCTTGAGCCGCGGGTCCTGCTCGTTACTCACAGCAATCCCGGCGTGCGGCACGCCGGCCCGCCACTGCGACCGGCGGTGCCGCGTCCGACTGCGGGAGGTACGCCGCTGGGGGACCGCCATCACGCCGCCCTCCGCACCGGGCCGAGCCACGGCTCGAACCCGTCCTCGGCGGCGTCCCGCCCGTGCCGCGGGTCCTCGCCCTCGGCGACCAGCAGGTCGGCGAACGCCGGCCGCAGCCCGGCGGGGGCCGCCCCCACCCCGACCACCACGATGCGCGTGAAGGCTCGGCGCCCGCCCCACCCGGCGTGGTCGCCGATGCTCAGCTGCCCCCCGGCTCCGTCCCACTCGACCACGCGGTCGGGCCGCGTGGGCAGCCAGAAGCAGCCGCGGGAGCGGTGATGCCCGCCACCGAGCCGCTCCAGCGACTCCAGGAGCCGGTCGGGGTGGAACGGTCGCAGCGACTGCAGGTCGAGTCGCCAGACCCCCTCGGCCCGCACCTCGGGGAGCGCGTCGGTGCGGGTGGGCGAGATCCAGTCCCGGGTGCCGGCCGCCTGGTGGAGCCGTCCGAGCAGGAGCGGGGCGTCCAGCCCGTGCGCGCCCTCGACCACGGCCGCACCGGGCCGGGCGAGGGTCCGCACCAGGCCGCTCGCGACCGGGTCCACCGCGTCGTCGAGGACCACCACGTCGGCGTACTCCACCATCGCGCACAGCACCTCGCCGACCCCGCGCCGGTCGTCGTGCGAGCAGTGCCGCCCGCGGTCGGCGAGCAGGTCGTCGCCGAGCAGGTCGCGGACCGGATGCCGCGAGCTGAGGGCCGTGACCACCGCAGAGACCCGGAGGAACCGTGCGAGGCGGGTGTCCCAGGTCAGGGCGGCGCAGACCTGGCCCGGCTCGGCGCCGACGGGCAGGTGGGCGACGATGCACTGCCACCGTCCGTCGCGGGCGAGGCGCTCCAGCGTCGGCATGATGTCCTCGCGGATGGCGCAGCCGACGCAGGCGTGCTCGAGCTGCACCTCGTGCCGCTCCAGCACCCCGGTGACGTCGCTGACCGTGCGGGTGAGGACCTGGCGGTCGACGTCGATCTGGTGCCGTACGGCGACCGCCTCGGGCAGGTCGAACTGGAGGCCGACCATCGCCGACGCCATCGCGTCGGGGTCGACGCCGGCGAGCAGCACCACGGGTGTCCTCATCGCCGGCTCCCCGCCCCGTCCCGGCCGCCCCCGCTGGTCCGCCCGTAGCGCCGCTCGAACGCCTGCACGCGGCCCTCGCTGTCGACGACGCGGCCGCGCCCGGTCCAGAACGGGTGGCTGTGCACCGTGACGTCGACGTCGACCACGGGGTGGGGGGGGGGGGGGCCCGCCCCCCGGGGGGGGCCCGCCCGCCGGGCGCCGTTGGTGGTCGTGGTGGGGTC